>CAJOFP010000229.1 GCA_905233795.1 uncultured Oscillibacter sp.
GTGATTGGTATGCACTTTTTCAATCCCGTTCCGGCGATGAAATTAGTGGAAGTCATTCGCGGCGCGAATACGTCTCAGGAAGTATTTGACTGCATTTATAAATTATCTCAGGAAATCGGCAAGACGCCTGTGGAAGTCAGCGAAGCGCCGGGATTCGTCGTGAATAAGATTTTAATCCCCATGATTAATGAGGCGATTGGTTTGTTAGAAACCGGCGTCGCGTCGGCGGAAGATATTGACACGGCTATGAAATTGGGCGCCAATCATCCGATGGGGCCGTTAGCGTTGGGCGATCTGGTCGGCTTGGATGTCTGCCTTGCGATTATGAATACGCTGTACAGCGAGACCGGCGATCCGAAATATCGTCCGGCGTTGTTGCTGAAAAAGAAAGTCCGCGCCGGCGATCTGGGCCGCAAGACCGGCAAGGGCATTTTTGATTACAGCAAATAATTATATTTATATTAAATCCCCCTGAAGCGTTTCACGCGCCGTCCCCCTTTTATAAATTTTATAAATTTGATAGATTTGATAAGGGGGACGGGGGCGCGAATTTGATATATAAATGATAGCAGTGATAAAGGAGCGAATAAGATATGGATTTTCATCTGACGAATGAGCAGTTAATGCTCCGCAAGATGTACCGGGAGTTCGCCGAGAATGAAGTCAAGCCTCTGGCGGAGGAAGTGGACGAAACCGAAGAGTTTCCGATGGAGACCGTCAAGAAGATGGCGAAACTCGGCATGATGGGTATTTACTTCCCGAAAGAATACGGCGGCGCGGGCGGCGATGTGCTGTCATACGCGATGTGCGTCGAAGAGCTGGCGAAAGTCTGCGGCACGACGGCTGTTATCGTGTCGGCGCATACTTCTCTGTGTTGCGCGCCGATTTTTGAAAACGGCACGGAAGCGCAAAAACAAAAATATCTGCCGGATTTGTTATCGGGACGCAAAATCGGCGCGTTTGGCCTGACGGAACCCAACGCCGGAACGGACGCTTCCGGTCAACAGACGCTCGCGGTTTTAGACGGCGATCATTATGTTTTAAATGGCTCTAAATGCTTTATCACAAACGGCAATGTGGCTGACACGTTTGTCGTATTCGCCATGACGGATAAATCAAAAGGCAATCACGGCATTTCGGCTTTTATTGTCGAAAAGAGCTTTCCGGGATTCTCAACCGGTAAGCATGAGAAAAAAATGGGCATTCGCGGTTCTTCGACCTGTGATTTGATTTTCGAGGATTGCATTGTCCCGAAAGAGAATTTACTGGGCCGCGAGGGACGCGGATTTAAAATCGCCATGCAGACGCTGGACGGCGGACGTATTGGCATTGCGGCGCAGGCGCTTGGACTGGGCGAAGGCGCGATTGACGAAGCGATTAAATATACGAAAGAACGCGTACAGTTTGGCAAGCGTTTGAGCCAGTTCCAGAATACGCAATTCCAGTTGGCGGATATGCACACCCGTATGCAGGCCGCGCAGTATTTAGTATACGCCGCCGCGCAGAAAAAGCAGTTACACGAGGATTATTCGATTGACGCGTCTATGGCGAAATTATTCGCGGCGGAAGCGGCGTCGGATGTCACGCGCCGCGCCGTACAGTTATTCGGCGGCTATGGCTATACCCGCGAATATCCGGTGGAACGCATGATGCGCGACGCGAAAATTACGGAAATTTATGAGGGTACGTCGGAAGTCCAGCGCATGGTTATCGCAAGCCGTCTGGGCGTGAAATAATACGGGAGATGATATTAAGTTACAAGAAATGTGGTCAAGTATCCCTAAATATAAGCGTTTAGGGATTTGGATGTCACCTGCCTTAAGGTGAAAGATACCTAAAACGATCCATGGTATTAGTTCGCGCTGACTTTACAGCGGGCGAAACCTCGGAATGACACCCGCGCCGGTTGAAACAGTCCGGCTAACGATGGGGCAGAACCCTGTGGGAGACGGTTGGTCAAGGTTCTTACAATTTTTTTACTAAAGCGTATGAAAATGATGAAAATAATATAAAAGAGGGGAGGAAACTGCTACAAAATACCGATGGCTAATCGGGAATTTACGCCCGCGGAGAGTACAGGAACCTGTGAGTAGCGTCCGATTGATTTTGAATCGGCGCGAAAGCATACTCATGGAAGCGGGAATTTTCTGAATGTGGATATTTGTCCACATTTTGAGTAGCAGAGTGACAGCGAATGGCATTAGATTATCGAAAATGCGCTGAAGAAATTTTCAGCCATCTGGGAGGCAAAGACAACGTCGTCAGCGCCGCCCACTGCGCCACCCGTCTGCGTCTTGTCATCGCGGACAACAGCAAAATGGACATGAAAGCCCTTGAGGAAGTGGAAGGCGTCAAAGGCGTGTTCACCAACGCCGGACAGCTCCAGTTAATCATCGGCACCGGCACGGTCAATAAAGTCTATGATGAGTTTTTGGCGATTACCGGTCTGACCGCCGCCAGCAAGGAAGATGTCAAAGCCGCCGCCGCCGCCCAACAGCCTCTGCCCATGCGTATGGTCAAAGCGCTCGGCGACGTGTTCGTCCCCATTCTGCCCGCTATCGTCGCTTCCGGCCTGATGATGGGTCTTGTGGAGGCGCTCGGTAAAATCCCCGGCCTCGGCTTCGCCGATACGGACTGGTACGGATTTTTAGACATGGTCGCCAATACGGCGTTCGCCTACTTACCGGTTATCGTGGCGATCTCCGCCGCCCGCGTATTCGGCGGCAATTTGTTCTTGGGCGCCGTTGTCGGTCTGCTCATGATTCACTCGGCGTTGACAAACGTCTGGAACGCCGCGAACGGTTACGATGTCTGGTATCTGTTCGGGCATATCAGAATCACGGATAATTATTCGTTATTGCAAATCAATCAGTTAGGCTATCAGGGGCATGTTATCCCGGTTGTAATCGCCGTGTGGTTCATGTGCCAGTGGGAGAAATGGCTGCATAAACATGTGCCGGAAATGATTGACTTGTTTGTCACGCCGCTCTGCACGGTTTTAGTCACGGCGCTTTTAACTTTCACGATTATCGGGCCGATTTTCTCCGC
>CAJOFP010000230.1 GCA_905233795.1 uncultured Oscillibacter sp.
CGGCTGGGTATCGTTCAATCTCCAGAGCGTACCCATGCACAACGCCGCCAATAACGCTATTAACAATATGCCGTACTGATTCATCTTTCCCGACAAGAATTCGCTTCCCCCTTTCTTAACAATCTCTCTTTCTTTTTCCGATTATTTTATATTATTTATTATTATTTATATTATCTATTATTATAAATTATTATATTATATTTTTATATATTTATTATACGCCCTCGTATACTTCCGGCTTTAATACCCCGATATAGGGCAGATTGCGATATTTTTGACCATAATCCAATCCGTACCCGACCACGAACTCATCCGGCACCATAAAACCGGCGTAATCCGCCTCCACCGATTTCACGCGCCGCGCCGGTTTGTCCAACAGCGTCACGATAATCACCGACGCCGCTCCCTTGGCTTTTAAATAATTCACCAAAAAAGCCAGCGTCCGCCCGGAATCCAGAATATCCTCCACAATCACAATATCCCGGCCCGTGACATCCTGTTCAATATCATGCGTGATATTAATCCGCCCGGAAGATTCCGTCCCCGCGCCGTATGAACTCACCGACATAAATTCTATATCGCAATCTAACTGACAGGCGCGGACCAAATCCGCCATAAATATAAAAGACCCTTTCAAAATCCCCAGAAACAACGGCTTTTTTCCACGGAACCGGTCATAAATCGCCTCGCCGAGTTCGTGAACCCGATCCCGAAGCTCCTCTTCCGTAAACAGCGCCTTTAAAATATCCTTTTCCAGTTCGCTCTTCATCGCCGTAACCTCCTTATCATCATATCTATATATTATTATCCGTACCGAAAGCGCGTTTTTTTATCCCGCTTCATATTTCTTCCGATCCGGTTATTTTCATATTATATATTATCATATTTTATTTATTTTTATTTACTTTCTCGATTTTCACAAATCGGCAAAGCCTATCTTCCGGCGTA
Source organism: uncultured Oscillibacter sp. (assembly GCA_905233795.1). Taxonomy (GTDB): domain Bacteria; phylum Bacillota; class Clostridia; order Oscillospirales; family Oscillospiraceae; genus Oscillibacter. Next base: position 949 of record CAJOFP010000230.1, read on the forward strand.
AACGCCGTATCGACCCCCAGACGCCATACGCCCGCCAGAATCCCATTAATATAAATCGCGGGCAGTCCGTCACGTTCTGACAAATTAATCTTTTTATCCAGACACAATCTTTTTACGCTCCGACTTCCGTTCGCGCCGGGCAAGAATAATCTCTCCCCCAACGCGCACGACCTGACCGTTATCAAATCCCGTTCTATTAACTCCCCTGATTCTCCGTCTCCGTCGCGCTTCGATTTCTTAAACGCCAACCCGTTTTTTATATTATTTATATTTATATTATTATAATCTTCATATAATAATAATTTATAATCGCCCCAGTTTAATTCTATGCCCGGCGTCAACTCGATTTCCGTCAATTTTCGCGGACGCCTCTCGAATATAATTCGATCCTGATCATTATATACTATAATATTATATGGCAAGTTTAAACGCTTTTCCCGTCCCCCTATATTATTATTTATATATAATTTTTCTATCGCGTCCAAATGCGCCGCGCCTATGTCTTTCCGTCCGATTCCCAATTCATCCAGCGCGTATAATATCATTTTGGGCCGTACCGCGTCATTCGCGTCCCGTAAAACTTTTACAGGCAATACCACACGCCCGTCCCGCGTTTTTTCCAGATTTTTTAATACGCGTTCTTTCGCGTCCGCGTCCAGCGCGTCGTCTATTCTCTCCAACCGCCTCGCGGCGGCGCCGATATGCTCCGTCGCCTTGTTATTTATTTCTTTCAATAACGGCATGATTTTTAATCTTAAAAAATTCCGCGCCGCCGCGTCCGGGTCAAAATTGCTCTCGTCGTGAATATATTTTATATTATTCCATTCCGCGTATGCTTTTAAATCCTCCCGCGCAATATCCAGAAAAGGCCGCCGGATTCCGTTATCTTCAAATTTCATTCCCGTCAAGCCCGCGATTCCGGTTCCGCGGATTAAATTTAATAAAACCGTCTCGGCGTTGTCGTCCGCGTGATGGGCCGTATAAATCCAATCCGCCCGATATTCCCGCGCAAGATTTTTTAAAAATCCATAACGCGCAATCCGCGCCGCTTCTTCTATAGACAATTTTTCCCGCGCCGCGAACGCTTTTATATTTTCCCGTCCGGCAATAAATTTTATATTTTTCTCCGCGCACCAGTCCCGGACAAATTTTTCATCCCGCGCCGCGTTTTCCCGCAATTCATGATTAAAATGCGCCGCGATTAAATCAAATTCACATTTTTCCCGCCAAGTATTTAATATATATAACAAACACATGGAATCCGGTCCGCCGGATACCGCGCAAATCGCCCTTTCATGTACACGGGGAAGCCGGCGTTCGATTTTTTCCAATTTTAACACACGCGCCCCCCTTAAATATTAATTATATTTATTTATTTTAATCCCCATAGCGATTATCCAGCGTGGCGAACATCGTATATTCGGGCATCCAGCGCAATTCCACTTTGCCCGTCTCGCCGTGCCGGTTCTTGGCTATAATACACTCGGCGATATTATGCTTATCCGATTCCTCGTTATAATAATCATCACGGTATAAAAATAACACTATATCCGCGTCCTGCTCAATCGCGCCCGATTCCCGCAAGTCCGATAACATGGGGCGTTTGTCGTCCCGTTTCTCATTGGCGCGGCTTAACTGACTTAAACAAATCACAGGCACGTTTAATTCTTTCGCCATGATTTTTAACATTCTCGAAATATCCGAAACAACCTGCTGTCGATTCTCACCGCCGCCGCGCCGGTTATTATTTCCCGCCGAAGTCATTAATTGCAAATAATCAATAATCACTAAGCCCAGATTATCCAGTCTTCTGCATTTCGCGTTCATATCCGCCGCCGTCAACATGGGATTGTCATCCATGCGAATATCAATTTTATTTAATACCATGACAGCCGCCGCGATTTTATCCCAATCCGCGTCGTTTAATTCGCCCGTCCGCAATTTATTATTTTCCACAAGCGCTTCAGCCGATAATATCCGCGTCGCTAATTGCTCCCGCGACATTTCCAATGAAAATATCGCCACTGTTTTTCGGGAACTTCTTGCCACGTTCAACGCGATATTCACGGCAAGCGCGGTCTTTC
>CAJOFP010000231.1 GCA_905233795.1 uncultured Oscillibacter sp.
AATATTTATTTTATCCGGCATGGAGGACGAAAAAATTCAATACGCGGAAGAAGCCGAACGTCAAATGGCGAAACGGATGTTATCTGACGGCGTGACCCCGGATACTGTCTTGAAGTACAGCACACTGTTATCCCGGAAAGATATTGAGCGGATTCAGAAAGAGACAAACGCGTAATCTTCATCAGTTTGTCGGCGTTCCTGACAAAAAAATGACATGCGGACAGCGGACGGATAAAGCGATTTCATATATGCCCGGATAGTATCTTCACTGAGGGTTCGCCATGCTACGGCGCTTATGATACGCTTGAAATTTCAAGCTATTTATTCCTGAAAGACCGTGTCCGCAGTCGGACGCGGTTTCGCTTTGTTTTCCGCCGTAAAATCCGTGAAAACCTGTTCATTTCCCATTCGTTGCAGATCGCGTAAATAATCTTCTATTTCACGATTCGTATAAACGGGATTTCCGTCCGTTTCGATTTCCGCGGCCAGCGTCGCGGCGATTAAAATATACTCAAAAGACAACGATGTTTCAAAAACGCCTTGATCATCCGTGTTCAACGACACATGGAGTCTCGCGCCGCGATTTTCTTTGTCTCGCGGATGATAAAAGCGCAGAATCGGATGATTTCGATATTCGCCAAAAGCGCCGATCAGCGTATTGGAACTCGGATTGCATTCAATACTCAAGCCGACTTTCTCGATATATAGCCGCATTTTTAATTGGATTTGTCGTATAAAATAAATATAATCCTCTGTGATTTCAAAATGCGCGACTTTCTGTCCGGCTGTTTTCACGGCGTTGGAGTATTGATACGCGGCGTATAATTCGACCGCGTCCATATTATTTCGGCAATGTTCCAGTTCAGATATATGATCCTGAAAACGATTTCGTCCGAACGGTTGGAATATATCGCCCCATCGTCCGGAGCCGATTTTTCCTGACCGCGCCGTTTCGTAATATAAATCCGGATCGACGCCCAGCGCCAACGCGTGACCGAGCCGATCCCCGCGCCGCATATTCAGAAAACGGATCGCCTCATCTATGGTACGCAGACCGCTTGCGAGGTCCAAAAAATCTTCGCCCACATGATAAGTCAAAGCGAGGGACGCTTCCCCGCGATTCCATTCGCTTTGCGCGAACAGTTTCACGGGACAGGCCCGCAGAAAGCGAAAAGCCGGCGCGAACACTTCCGGTCCGCACCCGATTTCGCCGGAACAGGCGTCAATGCCGCGAACGCGGCGGCATAGATACGGATGGCGACCCAACGCCCGTATCAGCGCGACAGCCTGAGATCGAATTTTTCGCCGGAGTTTCTCATGCCGACAGGACATGGAATATTTGTTTATATTTAATTCTTTTTGTTTGACGAAATGCACGACATAAAATGTCTTTTCCGTTTCTTCCGGTCCGTCTTGATTAAAATTAAAATTAAAATTTAAATTTAAATCCAAATCCCGCGGGGAAGGCAAATATTGACCGTCATAAAATCGAACGGCTTTGTCCACGTCGTATATGCGACGCAAATCCCCAGACGACGTGTCGTCCGGCGTCAAACGCAGTTCCAGAGATCGAATCGGCTGTTGGCGCAACGGCGCGCAAACAGCTGTACGATACGCCTCGTTCCAATACGGACGGGTCCAGAGCGTATATTTTCGATCCTCATAATTTTTAAAATTCTGAAATCCGATTTGCCGGTTGACTTGAATCACTTCTTCCCGAAAGTGAGATTTTAATAAAATATATAGATAAAAAATCCACTGTTCTTCCTGACTGAATTCCCCCGTAAAACAAGACAAAAAGCATTGATAGAGCAGACGCCGCTCGCCGCATAGTATTCGCTCGTCGGTATTCGCGTCATCCTCCAGCGTATGCGTAAACGCGTAATCCAGACAGACGGCGGAACCGTCCGGTTGCGGAAAGCGGACGCCGTACTGATAGCGCAGCGTATCAATTTTATGATATAAAAAACGCTTTCTCACGCCGTCGCCCAACATTTGATGAAATTTCCGCGACTCCGCGCCGCAGTCCCGTATCTGTCCGTTTACGCGTTGAAACAGACAGGCGCGAATCCACGCCGCGTATAAAACGCAGGTCTCTATGGGAAGCGAATTATCCTGATTTCCCCGGCTGATACGCGGCTGTAAAGCGCGTTCGCGGAACCATTTGACATTTTCTTTATTTAAATTCGGCCAAGTCATCAGACGGCACCAATTTAAAGGAAAAACCGCCGCGGAACCATATAAATGATAGTGATTTTCCGAAATTCCGTCGTTTAAAAGCCGCGTTAAAATTCGATTGTCGGTATGAATAACGCCCGGCCATGAGAACCGGCTCACAGGATGAAACGGATATTGCGCCGTATGATTCGCCAGCCACGCGGTGACGATCAAATCCTGCCCCAGACAGAGGCTAATATCCCGCCAGCCCAGCACAAAATCAAAACGACAAACCGGGGTTCCGCCGCTTCGGATCAGGACTTTGTCGCCGTAATCGGCGATCAAATGAAACGGCTGGGAACCGTATCGCTCCTGAGACTGCCCCGCCTGTTTGAATAACAATTCCTGTTCGTCCTGAGAGTATCCGTCCAGCGTCGTCCGCGCCACGGACAGAAACCAGTCCTGATATTGACGATGCCGCCATTGACCCTCGTGTAATTTAAATTCCCCGATATGTTCCAAAAGTCGTTCCGGCGCGATCCGTCGAAATAACAAATCCAACAATTTTTCCTGAGTCGTCATTGCGTTTTCCCACCGTCCGACGTTTTTTTTCTTCTTTTCACAGACGTTTTTTGCGCTTTTACGGCCTCCGTCAAATCATCCAGAGCGTCTATCAATGTTTTGGACCGTTCCGTCTCATTCTCCGGATTATGATTGAAATACAAACGATTCGCCGCGCAGGACAGCGGCGCGATCTGATAAAGCGCGTTCGAGATTTTATTGTTTTTATGCGCGGGCGGGAAAATATAATTGTCCGTAAAGCGATTTTCAAGCACATTTCGCTTGCTTTTATTTTCTCCACTTCTG
>CAJOFP010000232.1:0-3713 GCA_905233795.1 uncultured Oscillibacter sp.
AAGAAAATGATTTGAGTAATTTCACCCGGTTGCGAACAAGACAAACGCATGGGTATAATAGCCCCGCGGTCTGGAGCGTGAACTCCAGTGCGTTGAGCACTCTCTTTACTCGGCGTAGGGCATCGGGGAGTGGTAGTCCCTGTAACCCACCGCTCTTTATGTTTCGTATGTTTATATTACCATATTCAAAACCCGATTGCAAGGGTTTTTTTATTTTTTTCACAAGATTTTTTAAAGTTTGCAGATTATTCACAATTTCGCGCCCGTGACGCGATATTTTGATATAATTATAAGATATAATAATAAATATAATTTATAATACGGTTCGCGTATGCTATTATATTATTATATTATAATGTATATATAATAATATAATCATGAGACGCGGCGGGGGGATTCTGAAAGTCATGTTAGAACAGGAAAAGCAATATCATATACAATGCGCGCCGGGGGAAATCGGTCGTTATTGCGTTCTGCCCGGCGATCCGGGACGCGTTCCGGCGATAGCGCGATATTTTGACAACGCGGAAAAAATCGCGTATAATCGAGAATTTCAGGTCTGGACGGGATATTTATCCGGCGAGAAAGTCACGGCGTGTTCCACGGGGATTGGCGGGCCGTCGGCGGCGATTGCGATGGAGGAATTATATAAATGCGGCGCGAGGGTATTTTTAAGAATTGGCACCTGCGGCNGACGGGCGCGGTACGCTATGAACATACCAGCCGGGAATACGCGCCGATTGAGTTTCCCGCCGTGTCGGATTTAAAATGCGCCAACGCGTTACTACAGGCGGCGGAAAATTTAAATTTACGCGTTCACGCGGGCGTCGTGCAGAGCAAAGACAGTTTTTACGGACAGCACAATCCGGACGCGTCGCCGGTGGGATATGAATTGAAATCAAAATGGGAAGCGTGGAAACGTCTGGGCGTGAAAGCCAGTGAGATGGAAGCCGCCGCGTTATTTACCGTCGCGGCGGCGTTGGGCGTACAGTGCGGGGCGTGTTTTCAAGTGGTCTGGAATCAGGAGCGCGAGAAAGCGGGACTGGATCAGGACGCGGATATAAACACGGACAACGCGGTACATGTCGCCGTGGAGGCTTTAAAATTATTAATCCGGCGGGATAAATTGGATAAAAAAGATCAAGAATAAGAATTTATAAAAAATATGATAAAAAAATATATAAGAATAAATAAAGACGCGCGATTTATAAAGACAAGCGTTTTCACTTGCTTGATATTAAAATAAAAAACGCCGCAAGGCGGCGCGCTTGCGCGGCAATGCCATAAAATTCCAGACAAAAATCAGAAAAAGACGGTCAATATCGCTAAAAACTCTTGTCATACGGCGTTTTTTGTGCTATTATATATTTTATATTATTTTATGTTATAATGATTATAAAAATAAATTTAAATAATTTTAAATAATTATGATTCGCCGGATTTTATATGATTATATTTTATATTTACGCGCTTTTATCCTGACGGCGGCTTTCCGCTAATCTTCCGCGGCTTGGAGGCTATTTTTCATGAAAAAACAGATTTTCTCCCTGTTTTGCGCTTTGATTTTGTTTTTAAATTTAAATCCCATCGCGCCCGCGTCCGCGCTTGAGGGCGACGCGGTTCGCGCCGCCGATACGCTGCATACGCTCGGATTGTTGAAAACCGTGAATTACGCGGTCAAAGACACCGCCAATCGCGTTACCGCCGCCGTGTTTCTGGTTCAGCTGGGGGGGATTAATCCGCCGACCGGCGGGAAATCGCCGTTCAGCGATACCCCGGACTGGGCCGCCGATTCGCTTGCCTATGCCGCCGGACAGGGTTGGATTACAGGCGTTGAGGGGGGCGTTTTCGACGCTTACGGGCCTCTGACTTCCTCGGCGTGGTTTACCATGCTTTTGAGAATGCTCGGCTGGAAAGACAGTGAAGGCGCGTTTAAATCCAATAACGCCGCCGTATTCGCCCGCCGCGTCGGACTGTCGTCCCGCGATTATCCGGCGTCCATGTCACGCGGGGATTTGTACGAGTCTATTTTAGACGCTTTGGCGTTCAAACTGCCTGACGGCTCCGGGACTGTCGCCGCCCGTATGGTTCGCAACGGCATTTGTACGCAATCCGCCGTAAACGCCGTCGGACTGTCGTCTGATATTTTAACGGCGCGTCAGATCGCCGACCGGCATATGGCCGCCGTATTCGCGTTAAATTTATATGAATCGAAAGAACAGGCGGCGCAAAATAATCCGTCGTCGAACGCGACGGGATTTTTCCTGAATCAGGACGGCGTCGCCGTCACCAGCTGTCATACGCTGGAGGACGCCGCCTATGGTCTGGCGACTTTGATTACGGGCGAATCTTACGAGATCGAACGCGTAATCTGGATGGACAGCAATCTTGATTTGGCGGTCATCCGCGTCAGCAAGACTTCGACAACAAGTGAAATTACGCCGGGATTCGCGTATCTTGAAATTTCCGATTCTTCCGAAATCCGTCCCGGCGATATAGTCTATACGCTTAGCAATTCGCTGGGCTTGGGACTTGCGATTACTTCCGGCATTGTCAGTTCCGTCACGAAAGACACGAAATTATACGGTTTTCCGTGCGTCATGAATACGGCGGGAATCTCACAGGGCAGCAGCGGCGGCGCGGTTTTGAATATTTACGGCCATGTGATCGCCGTGGCCGCCGGGGCGTTCCGTCTCGGCAATGAAATGTATGTCAGCGTCCCGGCGGATTTAATCAAATCCGTGGATTTCAATTCCACCGGGGAAAGTCTGCAAACCGCCGGAAAACGCTTCGCCCGGTCTTGAAATATTAATAATTTTAATTTAAAAAAAATAAAAAAACGCTTGATTTTTTTATCCGGCGCGTATATAATAAATTTATAATTTAATTCTCCGCGTACAGTCGCGGAGCCGGTCTCGCGCAATGGAAACCCGCGAACCATGTCAGGCGGGGAACCGAGCAGCATTAAACGGGATTTTCCATGTGACGCGAGGAAGCCGGCTACGCGGCTGTATGCGGAGAATTATTATATTTAAATTCATATTTAATATTTATTATTTAAATAGATTATTTAAATATATAATATAATATTCAAATTAATTATATTAATATTATATTATATAATATAATATGAAAATTAAGGAGGCGCGGGACGGCGTGTATCAGGCATTATACCGGAAATGGCGGCCCCGCGTTTTCGCCGATGTAATCGGACAGGACGCGATCACCCGGACATTGCGAAAACAAGTCGCCGAAAATCGCGTCTCCCACGCGTATTTGTTCACCGGCACGCGGGGCACCGGAAAAACGACTTGCGCTAAAATCCTCGCCCGCGCCGTCAACTGTGAGAATCCGCAAGACGGCGATCCGTGTTGTGAATGCGCGTCTTGCGTCGGACTGGAATCCGGAAGCTATTTAGATGTTCTGGAACTGGACGCCGCGTCCAATAACGGCGTCGATCAGGTTCGCGCCCTGCGTGATGAGGCGATTTACGCCCCGGCGAATGTCAGAAAGCGCGTTTATATTATTGACGAAGTGCATATGCTGTCCACGCCCGCTTTCAACGCGCTTTTAAAAATTCTGGAAGAACCGCCGGAACATTTAATATTTATTCTCGCCACGACGGAATTGCATAAAGTCCCGGCGACGATTTTGTCACGCTGTCAGCGTTACGCGTTTAAACGCATTCAACCGCGTGACATCGCGGCGCGTTT
>CAJOFP010000232.1:3757-5933 GCA_905233795.1 uncultured Oscillibacter sp.
TTGTCTTTATTGGACCAGTGCGCCGCGTCCGGGGAGCGTATCGACGGCGATTTTATATTAAACGCGCTCGGCCTCGCCGGACGCTTGGAAACCGCCCGTATGATGGGATTTATTTTATGCCGCGATATAAAATCCGCTCTGGATTTATTTAATCAATTATATCAAAACGGAAAAGACGCCGGGGCGATTTTAAACGAATTGGCCGTCCTGACGCGGGATTTGTTATTCTGGAAAATCGCGCCCGAAAGCGGCGCGGCGTTGAGAACTTTCGACGATGAGACTTTAAAAAATTTAAATCAATACGCGTCTGAAACGCGGCTTTTATATTTATCTTCCGAACTGCGCAAGGCCGGCGCGGATTTATATAACAGCGCGAACCGGCGATTGGACGCGGAATTATATATTTTGCGTCTATGTAACGAAAGTTTATCCGGCGACTTCAACGCTTTGTCGGCGCGGATTGAATATCTGGAAAACGCGCTCGCTAATTTAAATAATTTTAATAATTTAAATAATAATAATTTTAATTCAAATCCAAACGCGAATTTTAATTATAATAATTATAATCCCAATCCCGGCGCGAATTTTAATTTAAATTCAAGTCAAGATTTTAATAATCAAAATTTTAATCAAGATTTTAATCAAGCTGATAATGACGCGCCGCCTTGGACAGACGCGGACGCGCCCCCGCCGGATGATTATATCCCGGACGCGCCGCCTTATTTCCCGGATATGCCGCCGGATACGCCCGCAAGACCGGAAAATGATAATCATTATAATCAAGATACGCCGGAAAGATTAAATAATAATAATAATAATAACGGGACGGAAAGCGGGTTTAACTGGCCCGCGCTGATGACACGAAGTCGAAGTCAGATTCCGGTTTTCATGCGGTCATTTCTTGCGAATTGCACGGGCGTTATGAACGGCTTCGGGACATATTGATGGATGAATCCGGCGCGAAAAAGGTTCAATTTGTGGAGAAAGAGATTTCAGAAGTAAACCCGCCCGCCATATCGCCGGAGGATAATTTAAATCAACTGCTTTCCGTTGCGAAAAATTATGATAATATTATTATAAAAGGCGAATGATTTTTATTAAAATTTAATTATATAAAATATAAATTAGAAATCAATCAAACAAAGGAGTTTATTTTTATGAGTTACAGCGCCCGGCACGGTTTTACAAATGGCAGTATGCGTTCCAGCGGAGCGCAGCGTCAGGCGGAATTGCAACAGAAAATAGCCAATATGCAGGCGGCTATGGAGACGGCCCGCACAGAGACGGAAGCGAAAGAATTTACCGCCAGCGCGGGCGGCGGCGCGGTGGAAGCGCGTGTGAACGGCAAACGGGAAATGATTTCTTTGAAAATTAAGCCGGAAGCGGTTGACCCGTCTGACGTGGAAATGCTGGAAGATTTGATTATATCCGCCGTCAACGAGGCGATGAGACAGGCGGCGGACGCGATGGAACAGAATATGAACAACGCCGCCGGGGGCTTGAATCTCAATCTTGGCGCGTTTGGATTATAATATAAATTTACTCCCCGGAGCATGTGAAAACGCGCCGGGGAGCCGGATTATTTTAAAATTATAATATAATAAATATAATTATAATTGCTCGACGGTATAATATACGATCAGGCCGAAGATAATCATGGAAAGACCGATCAGCGCGGTATAGGCGACGCCGGAACCGGTCAACGCGCAAACCGCCCCAATAGCTGACAAAGCGGCGGAAATGTCAATCATGCGCGTTCTGGATTTAATAGAAAGATATTTTGGCAATTTTCCGGCGTGAAAAAGATAAATAATCGCAATCAGCGCGCAGATATAAAGCGCCGCGAGAACGCGGATGGGAATCAAATAAGCCGCCCCGCGATAGCGGAGCCACGCGAGAAACGCCGCCGCGCCCAGCATCGTCAACGACAACGCGCATTCCCGGTTATATAACAGCCATAACACGCCCAGAGCCGTCGTCATGGGAACCAGTACGGAGAGAAGCGATATGACAGACATATTCCAGCGCGTCAGGAAACTCGCGGCGGATACGAATCCGCTTTCCAGACAGATAAATAAAATCAATAATTTTAATATTTTTATAAAATTTATATCATGTACATCATTATTATTTTCATTGTTCTGAACGCCGGCGGATGAATGGGATTTGAATTTGA
>CAJOFP010000233.1 GCA_905233795.1 uncultured Oscillibacter sp.
CCTGATTGACCACGACAGGAGAATAACAGCCGTTCCGCACAATATCCGCTTCCAGCGCGGACAACTGTTCCTCCGTGAGCGACGGAAGCAGTTCCTCCGTCTCCGGCAACACGACGGGCGTTTTCTCCGCGCTGTCGTACATAATTCCCGTGTTCTTCATATTTTTCTCCTTTTTTCAGTTGATTTTTCATACGGTTTTCTCCAATCAAATTATATTTCGCCTGTTATCATATTTAAACCTGTTACGCACAGTCCCGCGTCATGGAGTCGTTTCCGCGTCTGACCCGTTCTTCCAGCATCCGAAGAATCATTCGCTGAGCGGTATCGGCGGATTTCGGATTTCCAAAAGAAGAAACCACAAAAGTCACTTTTCCGATTTTACGCCGGTACGGTTCCTCTGGCGGAATCGCGTCCATAGACGGGACGGCGTCTTTCGTCATATAAGACCTCCTCTCCTGTATTTTCCGGCGCAATCCATGCCCACACCCGTGAATTTCGTCGGTACGGGGTATTATATCTTATCGGAGACTCCCTGTCATTGACGCGAAATTGACCTGAAATTGACAAAAAAGCCCTCGCGGAACGCGGGACTCTCTCCCGTTTCACACAAGGGCTTGATATTATTCGGATTGTCGGCGCGGTCAGACGGGATTCGTCAACTGAAAAACGCCCCGGAGTTCCCGGCTTTTGCAGATGTCGGCGATCTGTTGTTTCTCGCTTTCCAGCAGTTCGGGCTGATCCGCGTACAGGAAAGCGTAAACGTACAGCGCTTTCTGAAAGCCCAAAACCGCCCGCTCTTTGTGATCGGTAGCCATATCCATATACGCCATCGCCTTTAACGCGCCGCCCAGAATTTTCAGTACGGCGCGATCTTCTCTGTTATAAAGAAGGCGTTCTATTTCGCAGAGAAAAAACATAGCCCGGTCAAAATCCTCCCGCTTATTGATGAGCGCCACTTTGCTGATCAGCCGCGTGAACATTTTATCCGGCCCCATCAGATCGAATTCATTCAGAATCGCGTGGGTCGCCATGAGATGTTTCTTTACCATCTCCGGATTACCTTCCCGCAGATACAGATTCGCAAGATCGCCGTTCAGACAGGCCGCCAGCGCCGCGTTCTCCCCGCTGATTTCCGGCATGGCTGAAACCGCCTCGCGCATCATTTCGGCGGCTTTTTTCGGATTTTTTTCCATATGCGCGTGAAAAGTCAGCAGAATTGTCCGATGATAAGGCGTGGCGACGGAATCGTCCTCCATCAGCCGATCCATTTCACTGAGCAGAAGTTTCATCCCGTTCTCGTAACGGTATTTATCCATGCACTGGAACGCGTCCTCCAGCAGAGAAAGATAAAATGTCGTATCGTCTTTTTCAGCCATGAGAACCGTGTTTTCCAATGTCCGGAACATCATTTTGGAATACGGAATCTCCTCCGCGTAATCCTTACAGACATTCCGAACGCTTTCCAGCATTGTATGACAGGCGGCAATTCCGGGAGGAAATTCGGAAACGGAAACATCCCGCATCATGGGATGAAGGGAGATTTTTCGGGCGGGACGCGGGCTTATGAAACCAAGTTCCGTCATTTCATTTATATCATTTAAATCGCTGAATCCCATCCATTTCCCAAACAGCCTCGCCGGAATCCCGGAGGACGGAATCAGGGACAGATTCCGCAGAATCTCCTGACGGGCGGGTATCAGATTGAACAACGCGAACAGCGTATGGATATGATCATAATAGGTGGCGCGCCGGTTTTTCCCGTCTTTCGAGACGCTGATTCTGTCCGCCGCGTCAAAAGAGGCTTTTTCCGTCCGCAGTTTCTCCAGAACTTCCAGCGGTTCCGGCATTCCGGTTTCCAGCAGGCGGGCGGCGAGTTCCACGGCGAGCGTATGCCCGTGAACCGTTTCAATGATTTCTTTCAGAATATCACGGTTTTCCTCCGCGTCCGCGTACAGTTCGGCGCATATTTCGAACAGCGCGTCCGCGTCCGCTATTTCCTCCAGAACAAAACGGTTTCCGTCCGGGGGATTGTTCCGTGTCGTCAGCAGGACGCGGCAACGGTATTTCATAATCACGGACAGAAATTCATCCCCGTCAGGTGACGTATTAAAATTATCAATAATCAGAAGAGTATCCGGCTTCAGCGTCCGAAGAAAACGGTTGTGTCTGCGGAGCCGCTCCTGTCCGCTTTCCGCCGAAAAATCGTCCGAGAAAGACAGATCGGCGATGTCGCGTCCCAAATCCCCGGAGTAAGTCAGGTACAAAATATTGGTGTAATCTTTCCGGTAAGTTTTGGCGTATGCTTTCGCCAGTTCGCTCTTGCCAATGCCGGGGATTCCGCACAGAAACACTTTTCCCTTTTCAATCAGCATGGCGTGCAGCGCGTCGAGTTCCGCGCCGCGTCCGCGGAAATGGCGGCAGGGATTGGGCAGTCCCTCGTCGGCGATATATCCGCTCAGAGCGGGCGAGCGGTTCCCGGAGGGCAGCGCGGGCTTTCGGATGTCGCGGGCGACGAAAGGACGGCGGACGACGCCGAACATCAGAACATCCGTCAGAAAAACGGCGTCGTCCGCGTTCTTTCCGTCGGGATATTCCCCGCGCAGCGTTTTCTTTTCGCGTTCCGACACGCTGTCGTCCTGAATCAGCAACTCGTAAATTTCCCGTACCGCCATAGCGCTGTCCGGCATACGGGTCATAATCTTGTTTCTCAGCGTTTCCGTCAGTCTGTTCCGATTTTCCGGGTCCTCATAATAGAACTTCCCGATGGCGGAGCTTACTTTTGTCAGACCGTTCAGCCATTTGTTCGACTGACCGTTGTCAAAATACGCGTAAGTTTTTTCGGCGTAGGCGTCAAACAGACAGAACAGAAAATCCGACTGACTCTCAAAACTCCCTTCCATAAGATATTTGCGGATAATCGCCGCGACGGAAGCGAAATCACAACGCTCCATCTTATCATCTCCTTGTTCGTTTATATTTTTGTCAATTTCAGGTCAATTTCCGATCAATGACAACG
>CAJOFP010000234.1 GCA_905233795.1 uncultured Oscillibacter sp.
TTCCCGACAATCCGTCCAGCATGATTTTATCCGCCTCAACCGTGACAGTATTATAATAATTAAACGCGATAAAATCCGGCTTGGCGGCTTTCATAATCTCCATGTCGCCGGGTTCGATTTTCGGCAAAGCGTCATGATCTTTCAAATACGCCCACACGATAGAGTTATAATACCCGTTCACCGCCATATCCAAATATAACCAGTTGCGAACGGCGTTGAAATTCTGCGCGGCGATTACATCCGCCGGGCGGCAGGTCTTGGGATAGACATAAGCGATATTCGGCGCGGGGCCGATTTTCGCGTTAGGCAGCATTTCATGACATAATTTCATGGCTTTCGCCTGCGCCAGTAACATATTATGATTTTGCTGATATAAGCCCCGTAACGGATTTTCTTTATCCGCGGTCGAAAACGTACCAATCGCCGCGCCTACAAGCGTCATCATATTCTGTTCGTTAATCGTCAGCCAATATTTGACTTTTGAGCCGTATTCTTTGAATATTAAACCGGCGAACTCCAAAAACGCGTCCACGCAAGCGCGATTTTCCCAGCCGCCTTTCTGATCCAGTTCCGCCGGCAGATCAAAATGATACATCGTCACAATCGGCTCAATTTTATGCGCTAAACAGGCGTCAATCAAATCATGATAAAATTTTATGCCTTTGGGATTTACCTCACCCGTCCCGTGGGGCAAGACCCGGCTCCACGCGATAGAAAATCTATAGGCTTTCAGTCCCATTTCCGCCATTAAATTTATATCTTCCTGATAACGATGATAATGATCCGCGCAGACATCCAGTTCCGAAGTCCCCTCCGGGACTTTTTTCACGTCCTGTACCGACGGGCCTTTGCCGTCCGACAAATTCGCGCCCTCCACCTGATACGCCGACGTGGACGCGCCCCATAAAAAACCGTCCGGGAAATTCGCCTGTTTTTTATAAATCATAATTTACCGCTCCTGTTCATAAATCTAAACCCGGCGCCCGTAATTTGATAATCAAGTCAACATACAGGCGGCGGGTTTATAATTTTAATATAATTTTATTATTTCGCGGCTTTCGCGGCGCGGATCGCTTCCGTCAACATGGGCGTGACTTTGAACAAATCGCCGCAAATGCCATAATCGGCGATTTCAAAAATCGGCGCCGTGTCGTTTTTATTTACGGCAATAATGCACTCGGAATCCGACATGCCCGCTTTATGCTGAATCGCGCCCGAAATGCCCAGCGCAATATACACTTTCGGGTGAACGGTTTTACCGGTCTGTCCGACCTGATGATCCGCCGACAGCCATCCGGAGTCGATAGTAGCGCGGCTTCCGCCGACGACGCCGCCCAGTTCAGCGGCCAGTTCTTCGGCCAGTTTAATTCCGCCCTCTACGTCTTTGCTGATACCGCGTCCGACGGAGACAATATAATCCGCGCCGATCAAATCCAC
This sequence comes from uncultured Oscillibacter sp., assembly GCA_905233795.1. Classification (GTDB taxonomy): domain Bacteria; phylum Bacillota; class Clostridia; order Oscillospirales; family Oscillospiraceae; genus Oscillibacter. The sequence goes on from CAJOFP010000234.1 coordinate 1,438, forward strand.
TAATTTCTTGGCGGCTTTGACGACTTCCAATACTTCAGTATTTAAATCTTCTTTTTTGAGTTCAAACGCCGGTTTTTCAATCACACAGGCGTCCGCTTTCGCCTGATCGAACGCGTTTTTCTTCATAACGCCCGGACGCACTGTCGCCATGCACGGACGGAAACGCGGACAGATAATCGACGCCATCAAATGCCCGCCGAACGCCGGACGCGTCATTTTTAAATCGCGTGAAACGTCATGTTTCTGTCCCAATACAATCGCCGTGCCGAGTTTTTCAATCTTTTCCGGCGCGAGCGTGGACGCCTCTTTCAGGAACTCCCGATAGTTATCCATATCAATATCCAGATGCGTACAGTCCGCGCACAGACCCGTATGCAGACGCGCCGCGCAACGCGGGCCCAGATCGCGCCCGATATTCGTCGCGCCGATCAAAAACGCCTCCGGCTTTAAATCTTTGATTACATCACAAATCACTTTGGCGTAAGCGTCCGTATTATATACGGCCAATAAATCATCTTCGCAGACATAGACTTTATCCGCGCCATAGCCGCCTAATTCTTTGGCGACGCTTTCAATACCCTTGCCGCCGAGCAATAAGCCGCATAAATTCACGCCCAGTTCATTCGCCAAGTCGCGGCCTTTCGAGATCAGCTCGAAATCCGTGGGCATTAACTTTCCTTCGCGCTGTTCGCAAAATACCCATACGTCTTTGAACGCGCCAATATCAGAACTATTAAAATCAGACATGCTGTTTTGACCCCCTTAGATTTTATATTAATTTAAATTTTAATTTAAATTAATATTTAAATTATTAAATAATATGCTTGCTGACAAGAATATTGGCGAGATTCTCACAGGTCGATTTATCATTGCCTTCCAGCATGACGCCCGCGCCTTTCTGCGGCGGCGTGAAAGAAGTCAAGATATTCGTCGGAGAGCCGCTCAGACCAATCGTCGTCTTGTCAATCAGGGGATCGTCTTTCAGGGCCTCATAATCCAGCGTCGTCAGCGGCTTGCTGTACGCCTCGAATACGCCGGGGACGCTCATATAACGCGGGGTATTCAATTCTTTAATACAGGTCAACAAGCACGGCGTTTTGACGCGAATCGTCATATAACCGTCCTCCAGCATACGACGAACCGTGATTGTGTCGCCGTCTTTGTGAATATCCGCCGCGTAAGTGACCTGCGGCAAATGCAATTTTTCCGCGATTTGCGGGCCGACTTGCGCCGTATCGCCGTCAATCGCCTGCCGTCCGCAGATAACAATATCATCCTGTTCGACGCCAATGCGATTAATCGCGGCGGCGATAATTTGCGAAGTCGCGTAGGTATCCGAACCGCCGAACTCACGCGCCGAGACCAGATACGCCTCATCCGCGCCCATCGCCAACGCCTCGCGCAGCATATTCGCCGCCGGAGCCGGACCCATCGTCACGACGACGACTTTACAGCCCGTTTCATCTTTTATCTTCAAAGCCGCTTCCAGCGCGTTCATGTCATCCGGATTCGTAATCGTCTGCATGGAGGCGCGGTCAAGCGTGCCGTCCGGATTCACGGC
>CAJOFP010000235.1 GCA_905233795.1 uncultured Oscillibacter sp.
AAAAAGAATCAGAGAAAATATTGATTACGGTCTTTTATCCGTTGAACACCCGGAGGACATGGACCGTATTGACGGCTTTGTGGAAATCATGGCCCAGACCTGCGGGTCTCGACTGCCGACCGTCCGGATCAATCGGGAGGATATGTCCAGAGACGAGGTTCGGGAACGCTTTGACGAACTCGATCAGTTTCATATTCTGTACGTTCTGGAATGTCTGGAGAAGAATCAGACGCGTATTCGGAACTATATTCTCTCCGCGCTGTTCAACGCGCCGACAACCATAGACGCCTATTATGACGCGCAGGTCAGCCGCGATATGAACCGGGAGCGGTAAACAAAATTCACAGACGCCGAAAATTTCTCTGTTCTTTTATTCACGGACGTGTTATAATAAACGTCGAAAAATTGTCGGGTAACAGTTTGACGGACAAGCGCGGGATGAATCGCGGCTGTGACTCACGGAATATTCGCGGCGTTTGCCGCACGACGCGAATCAGAACGCGACGCAAAAATTTTTGCGATAACGGGAGGAAAAGAAATGTTTCAACACAAAATTGCCGTGGTGACGGGCGGAGCGCGTGGAATCGGCAAGGCGATTGCGGAAGAATTTCAGCGGCGGGGAGCGACGGTTTGCGTCATCGACAAGGCGGACGGGCCGCATTTTGTGGGGGATATTGCCAACCGGGAAACGCTGGAGACGTTCGCCGGTCATGTGATTCGCCAACACGGTCATGTGGATTATCTGGTCAATAACGCGCTTCCGCTGATGAAAGGCGTTGACGAATGCGGCTGGGAGGAATTTCAATACGCGCTGACGGTGGGCGTAACCGCGCCGTTTTATCTCACAAAACTGTTTATGCCGTATTTCGCAAAAGGCGCGGCGATTGTGAATATCTCGTCCTCCCGCGACCGGATGAGTCAGCCCCAGACGGAAAGCTATACGGCGGCGAAAGGCGGAATCGCCGCTCTGACGCGCGCTCTGGCGGTCAGTCTGTCCGGGAAAGTCCGTGTAAATTCCGTTTCCCCCGGCTGGATTGACACGGCGTACCGGGAATATGACGGTCCCGACGCCGTACAGCATCCCGCCGGCCGGGTGGGAAATCCGATGGACATCGCCAATATGGTTTTATATCTCTGTTCCGACAAAGCCGGATTTATCACGGGAGAAAATATCCGTATCGACGGCGGAATGACCCGTTTAATGATATATCACGGCGATTACGGCTGGAAACTGGAGAATTAACAGGAGGGTTTTTATCATGAAAAAATTAACGATTTTTCACTTGGACGACTGTCCCTACTGCCGCAACGCCCGGAAAGCGCTGGCGGAACTGACGGCGGAAACGCCGAAATATAACGGGATTTCCGTGGAATGGATTGAGGAAAGCCGACATCCGGAGATGACGGAGGGACGCGATTATGATTACGTTCCCACAATTTACGCTGGCGATCAGAAACTTTATGAAGCCCGTCCCGGCGAATCCTACGCCGAGTGCAAGGCGAACGTAAAAGCGGCGCTGGACGCCGTCATTGGATAGATGATGTGATAAAAAATTATATTAAAATTTAAATTATACGGAAAAATTCGGATACAAAAAACGCTTGCTTTTTCCGTATGAAACGCGGTATAATCCAATATGGAGGTGAATCCGCTATGAAATTTATGAAAACAGCGGCTGTGTCCCTCGCTGTCCTGCTTCTTCTGGCGTCCTGCGGCGCGTCCGATACGGGCGGGAGCGTGGAGAACGCGGAAGAATCCGGGAACAGTGAAACGGAACAGGCAATCGAACAACAGGAAGAAACCATGCCGAACGGGGAAAACGGGGAAACGGATACACGCGACGGCGGTCTTGAAAACGGACGCGGCGGCGGTCCCGGCAGCGGGGAACGCGGCGGTTCCGGAGGTCAGGGCGGCGGCATGACGGTTACGAACGATCCGGATATTCAGGCGGTTCTGGATGAGAACGCGGAGAAATTTGAACAGAAAACTTTCACCGATCCGGATACCGGCGCGGTTCTGGAGTACAGCTTATATCTCCCGGACGGCTATCGTGATATGGAAAACTGTCCCTTGCTGATGTTTATCCCGGATTCCACCGGCGCGGGAAAAACCGCGAAAGAACTCGTGGAGCAATATTATGGCGCGGCTGTCTGGGTGACGGAAGCGGATCAGGCGAAACATCCGTGTTTTGTCATGGTTCCGGCGTTTACGGAAACGGTCGTGGACGATAACTGGAATGTTTCCGATCAGGCGGAGACGGCTGTGAAATTGATTCGGGAGCTTCAGGAGACGTATCCGATTGACGGAAACCGTCTTTATACTACGGGACAGTCGATGGGCTGTATGACTTCGCTGTATCTGAATATCCAATATCCGGATTTGTTCGCCGCCAGTATGTTCGTGTCCGGCCAATGGGATATTTCCGTATTGAAGCCGCTGGAGAATCAAAAATTCTTTTATATCACGGCGGGCGGAGACGCGAAAGCGTCCGGCGGACAGGATGAGGTCATGGCGATGTTCGACGCGGACGGCGTGTCTTACAGTTACGGAACATGGAACGCGCAAAACAGCGATGAGGAGCAGACCGCGTCCGTGAACGCGCTGATTCAGGAGGGACTGGACGCCAATATGATCCGCTTTGAGACCGGAAGCGTATTCAAAGAAGGCGAAAGCGGCATGGAGCATATGGCGTCTTTCAATTACGGTTATAAACTCTCCGCTGTACGGGATTGGCTGTTTGAGCAAAGCGAATAAATCACGGCTGAGTCTTTCGATTTTCGATCATGTCAGCCAAATATGGAAACCGCCCCGGCTTCAGTGTAACGCTGAAACCGGGGCGGCTGTTTTTTTGCCGGAAAAGATAAAAAGCCATGACGACGCCTGAATCAAAGCCAAAAATAAAAACAAGACGGGAGTGATAAATGAGTGTCAGAGGAAAAGCCTGACAGACAGGAACAAATCAAGGAAATTATGACCGGAATTGAACGCGG
>CAJOFP010000236.1 GCA_905233795.1 uncultured Oscillibacter sp.
GAGATTGTCCTGAATAACCGGGATCGGACTGCTGCTGGCGACCGCTGTTTTGCCCCCGTTTTCCCGGAAAAATTGTAAAATTTCCGACGCGCCCGGCATTGCGTTTAAATCCGTTTTGACTAAATCGCGTTCAATCTGAATACAGTGATCCATAAACGCCCGCGCGTCAACATCAGGATAATATTCGTGAATCATGCCAAGCATTTTAATTCCGTTCGTACCGGCTATAAATTTATCAAAGCCGTCAATCCAGTCCAGACCGAAAAATTTGACCGTTTCCCGCCATCCGACGCCGTAAAGACGTTCCGTATCAATCAACAAGCCGTCCATATCGAATATCGCGCCTTTTTTCATGCTTTTATCTCTCCCTTGTTTATTTCGTGATTTTATTTTTAATATATTTTATATTTATATATTTTATATTTAAATATCATCAAAAGCCGCCGGAAATTGAATCATTTATCCGGCGGCGCGTTATTTATTTGATTATTATTTTTTATAATTTTACGGCTCTAAAATCTGAATCACACTTCCGATTTTTACACTCGGCAAGTCATGATCTTCCACGCAGATCGTACCGGGCTGATCCGGTTCCGCCGCGCCGTTAAATTTAAACGTACAGTGACCCAGACCCTTCAGCGTTTCGGGGGCTTCCCAGCCTACCGCCGTGATTTTTAATTCCAGATCGTCGATTTTAAATATTTGTCCGGGTTTAATCTCCCCGTTTATGGGATTTACGCTGACGGTATAGCAATAATCCGCGAGTTCTTCCGGCGCGTTGTCGCCGAAAACAATTAAAATCTTTTCATCCTCAAACTCGTGGACGCAACTTCCTTCGCCTTTGACTTTATTTTCATAAATAACTTTCATGCGGGAAACCTCCTCATGAATTTTATAATTATAATTTTTATTATAGCGCTTTTTATTTGGATTTCAAGAACGCCGTGAAAATTAAATATTAATTTATTTATAATCGCGGCGTTCCTGAAATCCGTCAAAAAGGGAGGGAGAAAACACGCAAATTTACGCGAATTACGCGGCGTACAGTCCGAAACTGGCGACGAACGCGATTAAAATCCGAATCCAGCCCGTAATAAAGCGGGAGTACATGACGGACACGACGCCGACTTCAATCGTCTCTGTCTCGGCTTCGGCAAGACCCAAGCCAACGGGGATAAAATCGCACGCGCCTTGACAGTTGATAGCGAACAGCGCGGGGAGCGCCAACGACGGCGGGATATTGCCCTGACCGATTTGTTCGCCGATTAACACGCCGATGATTTGCGCGATAACCGCGCCGGGGCCAAGTAAAGCCGACAGACCGGGGATAGAACAGATAATGCCCAAGATTAACAGGCCGAAAATATTACCCGCCAACGGCTGTAACAAATGCGCGAACGCGTCGCCGAATCCGGAGCCGTTGATAATGCCGATTAACATGGAAACGAACGCCATGAACGGCAGTAAAGTCGTGATACAGGTCTGAATCGCGTCGCGGGCCGCCTGATAGAAAGTATTGACTACTTTACCGGCGCCGAGTCCAATTCTGGTAATCAAAGATTTATTTTCCTGCGCGGCCAGCGTTTCAGATACTTTCTTATCAGCCGTGAAGCCTGTGGACTTGCTTTCGCTCTTGTTTTCAGATTGATTATTATTATTTTCAGCGTCGGCGAAACGTCCGGCGGCGGGTTGCGAACCGTCCGCCAAAGATACCTGTTTGCTCGTGACGGCTGAGACATAAATATCTTCTTTGATATATTGCGCCATCGGGCCGGATTTGCCTACCGGCATGACATTGATCGTCGGGATTCCCTTTTTGGGATAAATGCCGCAGCGTAAAGTTCCGCCGCAGTCGATAATGGCAAGCGCGATTTCCTCTTCAGGACATTTCGTTTTAAATCCGTTCACGGGCGTCATGCCGGATAACTCGACGATTTTATTTAAACACTCCGGCTCGCCGCCGCCCGCCGTGATATACATAACTTTATCGCGCTGTTCCGTCGGCGTAATCACCAGAGGACCGCCAAAGCCGCCCGCGCCTTTTTCCACTCGAATCGAATGCAGTTCAGCCATTTTTCTCTCCTCCTTTAAAATTACGCCTCTTCGCCTTTATAATTTCTACGCAGTTTAACGCCCTGTTGCTTTTCGACATAAATCGTCGTAAACTCCGTCGCGTAACCCGAAATGAAATTGGCGATTAAACCGACTAATAAATATCTCACGGCCAACGGCGTGGTATCCAGACCCAGCGCCGTGATCCCGTTGGCGATGCCCAGCCAGATAAACAATTCCGACGCGTTGATATGCGGGAAAATGCCGTTGTTCGTGTGGCAGTGGTAAGTAACCGACGCGTAAAACGCGGGTTTGTAAAACTCCGGCATGAATTTGCCGATAGAAAGCGCCATCGGATTGCCCAGCATAAACGCGCTGACGAACGGCAGAACGGCATAGCGCAATATGGGATTCCCCGTGCAGAAGCGGGCGATTTTATTAATCGTCGCTTCGCCCGCCAGCGCCATAATCGCGTTCATGAGGACTAACAGCATTAAAATCGTCGGGATAATGCCCGTCACCCATGACATGAACTGCGCGCCGCCCAGATTAAACAAGTTCATGAAGCCAGCCGCCAGTTTGACGATAAAGTCCATAAAAACACGCCTTTCTCTCAAAAATTTTCAAATTTTAAAAATCTTCAAGATTTTATATTTAATATTTCATCTCTCAGATTTTAAAATTCCCCAAGATTTCGCAAGATTTCACGGCGATTTAAAATTTTATAATTTTTATATTCTCCCTCCGGTCAAAACGCGTCCCGCTTTCTGGAACGGGGACGGTTTATCCGGGACAGTCTCGCCGTTGATTACAATCTTATTATATACATCTCTCGCGTCTAAAATCGCTTTACGCAAATTTTTGCCGTGTTTGGGCAGATCCGATTCCGTCAGACCGCCGACGAATTTTCCCTCAAATCCGTTTAAAGGCTTGACACGTGCCTTCTTGAATAATTCCGTCGTCGTCGATTAAAAACATCACAATCGCCCCGGCGTTGAAGCCGCCCGACTGCCGTCCGCACGCGACTTTGCCGCGATGACGGAGCTTGATAAATTCCTGATTAAAATGACTGATTTGCATACTGGATAAAAACGCCTGAATCAGGAACATCGCCGCCACGAAAAGTCCAAGTTTCAGCATGACAAACCCTCGCTTTCCCGCCTGATTTCCATTATTTTTTAAATTCTTTACAATCGCCGATCTAAAACCCACGCAATTTAAATTATTTTAAATATTCACAAGCCAATATAACGCCCGCGCAATTTAAATTATTTTAAATTCACGCCTGACGATATAAAGCCCGCAAGAGCGATTGAAAATCTTTCGCGTTCGCTACTTTCTCCAATAAATCCGGCTCCTGCGCCACACGGATAATTTCTTCATATACCCGGATTAACATCCCGTCATCAGAGTCAACCGTCTCCGGGATTCCCATTAAGAAAATTATCCGAATTTCCTGTCCATCGTGAATAACCGGCTCTGAAAAAGTCCCAATCGCTAAAATCAATCGCGGTCCGGCGTATTGCACCACATGGGGAATCGCAACATAATGATCAAATACCATTGTCCCCTGTTTTTCACGTTCCTGTAAACGCTCCCAGAATCCCGCGTCCACTTGTCCCTGTTCCGTGAGGGCGTCCACCATTTTACGCAACGCCGTTTCGTAATCATGCTCCGACGAATCAAACGTAAAGAATTTATTTTCACTTAATAATCCGCCCATGACAAACCAATTATCATCCAATACCGGCACGTCTACGCGATCCCAATATTTTACTTTTTCGATTTTTTGACGCAACGCCTGTTCGTTAAATACTTCCTGAATCTGAATCACGGGTCGATCCGTAAAACACGGCGGCTCTATCGTCGCAAAAATTAAATCAAAAGAATTTAACATCTCCGTCGTTAAATTCACATCCGTAAGCTGTGTTAATTCCACGGAACTGTCCAGAACTTTTCGTAATTGCGCCGCGATTAAACGTCCTGTAATCCGTCCCGGACCGCATAACAAAGCCGCTCTAAACGGTTTAATCCGTTTTTCTTCCTGTTCTTCCAGAAACACGCCGAAATACGTCGCCAGAAAACTTCTCTCGTCCGCCGTGACTTTCAAACCGTAATCGCTGTAAATCACACGCGACGCAATATCCGCCATACGCCACGCCAACGGATATTTTTCCCGCAGTTCCTCCAATAACGGACTTTTCGTCCTGACATTGAATTTCAGGCGATTCAACATAAACATAAGATGATATAAAAATTCCTCAATCGCGTCCGGATTTTCAATTCTTATATCCAACTCCTGACGAATTTTTTTAAATAATTTATCGCCCAGAGCCCTCATGTTTTCGTCTAACTCAATCGCCCGCATATTTCGCACGTCCGCCGGGGTTCTCATGCCGATAATAGGCAATAATATAAATAATTTCTCCTCCACCGGAAATTCCACGCCTAAAAATCGCGCTATCCGGCTTGCCAATCTGTCTATTACGGAAAATTCCGGTCTTGCCGTTAAACTATAAAACGACGCCGTCAATTCCCCAATCGGATGATCCGTCAGAAATCTATCCAGCATTAAAATCAAAAATTTTCTGAAATCCGCCTGTAATCCCGGTTCAAACGGCGTATCCGCGAACGTCTCCAACGCCATTTTGTCAATTTCCGGTTCCAACGGATAATCTTTATAAATCGCGTCGAATACGTTTTCTAAAATATAATGCCGAATATCGCAATCATTCGCCAGCGTTCCCCGGCTGATGTTCATTTCATCCGCCAATTCATCCGCGATTAACGGCGAATCGGCTCTTGTCAGCTTGCCGAAAATATAATCCATCCGATTGCGCGGGGAGTTTAAAAATCCGTCCGTTTCCAATAACTTCGCGCATAAAATCCGAAAATTTTCCGTGTGATATACATGCAGCGTATATTTGCCCTGTTCGCTGTCTATAGAAGCGCAGGATTTCAATTCCGCGTTCAAAACATGAATATCATTCCGTATAGTCCGTTCGCTTACATCCAATCGAGAGGCCAGCGCGTTTGCCGTCAGATTCGGCGTATTACAGAACAAACGCAGAATTTCCGCCGTCCGATTGTCCCCGAACAGATTTTTCATACGCGCCGCCCCCCTCTCATGAATTTAATTTAAAATTTAATTTAATTATTTTTATTTTATTATAGCTTATTATAGCCTGATTTCACCTGATTTTAAAATTTTAAATATAAATATTATCCTCTGGATTTGCCGCCGGAGATATTCACCGTTGTTCCGGAGATATAACCAGCGCGGTCAGACACCAAGAACGCGACCAGATTGCCGACTTCGTCCAACTTGCCCTCACGTCCCAAGGGAATAACTTTCCGGTAATCCGTTGACAAGTCCTCGACTTTGACGCCTCT
>CAJOFP010000237.1 GCA_905233795.1 uncultured Oscillibacter sp.
GGCAGTTTATACAAACGCCATCAAAAGTGATTTATCTTACCACAAATCAGACCCCTTGTCAAGAGGGTTTTGATTGTTTTTTATTTTTATTTCTTAATATATTTATAAAATATTTATTATTAAAATAATTATTAAAATAAAAAATCGCCGGATATATTCCCGACGATTTTTTTATTATATTTTCATGTATTTTTATTATATTAATATTATTTTTTATACTATATTTTAAAAATATAACTACTTGATTTTATAAATTATATAATATAATATTAAATTATAAAAAGCAAGCGAAATCGGGAAACAGGGGGATTTTATCATGAATCCGGCGCGATTTTATGTGGATTGCAATCAATGTATCGGTTGCGGGAAATGCGTGTTGGTCTGTCCCGGCGGCGTATTAAATTTAAATCAAGATAAAAACCCGGTTATCAGAGATTTTGACGCGTTCGGATGGGACGGATGCTGGCGGTGTGAACACTGTTTAGCGGTCTGTCCGAAAGGCGCGATTTCGATTTTGGGAGATAAGCCGGAAAACAGTATTAAACCCGTAAAACCGGAAACAGCCGCGCCGGTTTTGGACGCGTTAATCTCAAATCGCCGTTCCTGTCGGCGATATTTAAACCGTGATGTGGAGCCGGATATAATAGAAAATATGTTAAATTTACTGGCGAACGCGCCCAACGGCGGCAATAAACAGTTGATTGAGTTTACGCTGATTGATAATCGTGACAAAATGAATCGTTTCAGACAAATCGCCTATGCTGAGATGGAACGATTGGCGGCGCGGGATATATTTCCGGCCGGTTATGATAAAAAATCTTACTTGCAATTAAAAAACTGGGAAAAAACGGTTCGTCCCGATATGTTATTCTGCGGCGCGCCACATATTTTAATACCCCACGCCCCTCTCGGTCACGGTGAACCGCGTCAGGATGTCTTGATTGCCTGCGCTTATTTTGAGTTGCTTTGCGCGTCCAGAGGCTTGGGCAGTATCATGATGACGTTTCCGTTGGACGTATTAAATCTCATGCCGGATATAAAATCGCTTTTGGAAATCCCGGAAGAGCATTATATAGGCATGATTATCGGCTTTGGCTATCCAGAAATTCGTTACGCCAGAGGGACACAGAGAAAAACAGCCCCGGAACGGATACGCCGCCCGGAAATAAATATATAAATATTAATTATATTATATATACTGGATGTGATATTTTATATGGATATGAAAGACATGACGGCGCAAGATTGTTTAAACGCGCTCCGGGAAATGCGTGATGTCGTTTTCTCGACCGTCGATCAAAACGGATCGCCCCGCGCCCGGATTATTGATATTATGCTTGTGGAAGATGAAAAATTATATTTCTGTACGGCGCGGGGGAAAGATTTTTATTTGGAATTGATTCAAAACGGCAATATCGCCGTAACGGGTTTAAATCGGGAATGGCGTACAGTCAGATTAACCGGGAAAGCGGTTTTATTGGATAATAATAAAAAATACTGGATTGACCGGATTTTTACGGAAAATCCGTCGATGAACGGCGTCTATCCGGGAGAGAGCCGTTATATTTTAGACCCGTTTTGTATCGCGTCCGGGCAATTAGAGGCGTTTGATTTGAGCAAGACGCCGATTGAGCGTTATTACTTCGCGTTTGGCGGCGAAAAGGCGCGGGAAGCCGGATTTTATATCACTGACGGCTGTATCGGTTGCGGAACCTGCGCGGAAAACTGTCCCCAACAGTGCATTGAAAGCGGCGAACCGTATCAAATCCGTCAAAATAATTGCTTACATTGCGGATTGTGCGCGGAAAACTGTCCGACGGAAAGCGTTATCCGGCGCGGATAATAAATAATAAAATATTATTATTTATTCTGTCTTGCGCCGTTCGGCGGCGGATAAAATATCTTTTTCGTGTTTAAATCCCCAAATCATCATGGAATAGAATACCGGAAGCAAATCCCGTCCCATTTCGGAGAAAGAATATTCGACGTGAGGCGGGATTTCGTTAAACTGTTCCCGCGTAACTAAGCCGTCGCGGATCAGTTCCCGCAATGAATTAATCAACATGGCGTTTGTAATGCCGGGGAGTTGTTTTTTTAACTCCCCGAAACGGATTCTGTCATGAATACAGAGCTGATATAAAATCCGGGATTTCCATTTGCCCTGTATCATGAGCAATAACAACGTCACGGGACAGTTGCCGTGTTCCGTCAAAATCCCGTCTTTCACTTGGCTTAAAAATTCCTCGTAAGATAAATAATTTTTTTCGTCATTTATCATCATGATATATTATTTCCTTATCAAACAAAAATAAAAATAAATTAGATTATTTAGTATAGTTTTTTAATATGCTTTTTAATACTATGTCAAAAATTTTTGCGTACTTGATTTTATTTTTAAATATAATATAATTAATATATTATATATTATTAAAATACTATCAAAAAGTCAATCAGGTCAAGACGTAAATCAAAAATATGACAGGAAAATGGTTATAATATGATATGATACAGGAAATTTTTAATTTATTTCAGACCCGGCGCGAGTTTTTTCTGGAATTGCTTCAAGAGCATTTATATATTTCAACGATTGCGATTGTATTGGCGATTGTAATCGGCTTATCTGTCGGGATTATAATCAGCGAATATCCCCCGACCGGAAAGCCCGTCATGACGATTGTGAATTTTATTTACACAATTCCGTCTATTTCGCTTTTAGGCTTTTTAATCCCGTTTTCCGGGATAGGGGATATGACGGCGATTATCGCTTTGACGGTTTACGCCTTATTGCCTATGGTACGAAATACGCATACGGGATTAGTAAATATTAATCCGCTCTTGATAGAGGCCGCGACCGGTATGGGCTGTACGCGTTGGCAGATGTTAATTAAAATTAAATTGCCGCTTGCGATGCCGGTTATTGTCGCCGGTATTCGCAATATGGCGGTCATGACAATTTCACTGGCGGGAATCGCGTCTTTTATCGGC
>CAJOFP010000238.1:0-631 GCA_905233795.1 uncultured Oscillibacter sp.
CGTGGAAGTCAAAGACAAATGGGGCGCCACGATGTCGGCGTTGCTGACCCTGTCCAAAGCGGAGGACAATACCGTTCCCAAAGCCGGACAGTTCGCGCAGGCGTCCATGACGCCTCACGCCGAACACCTGAAAATGATCGCCGGACAGTTCGCCGCCGCCGCTGATCTCACGCTTGACGATATGGGATTCCCGACCGATAATCCGTCCAGCGCGGAGGCGATTAAATCCGCGCATGAAAATTTACGGCTCGCCGCGTCGGACGCGCAGTCCACGTTCGGAACGGCTTTTCTCAACGCCGGGTATCTGGCCGCCTGCGTCCGGGACCGCTTTCCCTATACCCGTCAGCAATTACGTTTTACCCGACCCGTCTGGGAGCCGGTCTTCACGCCGGACGCGTCCATGCTGGCCGGAATCGGCGACGCCGTGGGCAAAATCAATACCGCCGTCCCCGGCTATTTCGGGGCTGAGAATCTCCGGGATTTGACCGGTATTGAAGGGGAGAATTCCTGATGGCGGCGGATATTGCCCCGGAACTGCTGGAAGAAATCAGAAAAGCCGTTGCGAAACTGGAAAGCCAAAACGCGCTGATTCAGGCATTCCGGGAGAAATCGGAAAATAAAACCGCTAAAT
>CAJOFP010000238.1:713-4409 GCA_905233795.1 uncultured Oscillibacter sp.
CAACCGTACCGTCCGACCATTGCTGACCGATGAAATAAACGCTGTACAGGACGCCGCCGCCGAAGTCCAAAAACGGGTTGACGAGGAAAACGGGATCGGTCTGAACAGCGTCCGCGCCGACTTCCCGGAAGACCGCGTGGCCGGGATTATCGACAAACTGGACAAGAGCGAATCCATAGAGGAAGTCCGGCAATATCTGGGCGAGCCGATTGTGAATCTTCTGGAAGCGTCTTTCGACAGCTGGGTACAAGCCAACGCGGAAAGCCGTTATAAAGCGGGTCTGGAATCCATTGTCATCCGTATGGCGCATAACGGAGCCTGCGCGTGGTGCCGGAATTTAGCCGGAACGTATGATTATGAGACCGTGCGTTACGGCTCCAATGTTTGGCGGCGGCACCAATACTGCCGCTGTGTTGTGATTTACGAAAACGGGAAAATCCGTCAGTCGGCATGGAGCCGGAAAATTTGGCAGTCCAGTCCGGAGGAACTGGAACGGCGGCGGAATGCCGGAAATGATCTGTTTCGCATGACACCGGAACTGCTGAACGAAATTAACGCCAATCTGGAACGGGATCGGGAAGTCGCCCGTCTTATGCGTGAGAATCCCGGACTGGAAAAAGACCGCGCCCGTTACCGGGTCAACCGTTACGGAATCGCGTCGGATTTACAGCGTAAAGTTCTGGACAATCTCGCCAACAATCCGGAAAAGCTGAAGATGAACGTGAATATCCTCAAGCGTTTTCTGGATGAGAACGGATTTGACGTAAAACCGTTGAACAGCGGAGCCATGAAAGGCGTCGATTTTAAGGACGGCGGCGGATTCAGGGTTAATATCGGCGGGGACGGCGTAATTCAATATCGTCCAGCGACGAAAAACAGGGTCGCTTATTTTAAAATAACCACTCCGGAACACGGGACGCACAGATATGACACCAACGGAAAAGAAATCTTGACAAACGCGGCGGGACAGATTATAACGCCAGTAAGCCATACGACGATAATTGCGGAACCAAACAGCATTACGCAATATACCGCGAAGAAAGGCGGCATTGACCGAAATTACTATGGGGCGGACGGGAAACAGACAAAACAGATTTCTAATAATGACCACGGTCACAAAGAGGAATCGAAATTGGGAAAACACGGCGAACACGCGCATGATTATACATGGACTTCTGATAAGACATTTATTCGCGGAAAAGCGCGTGAACTGACTGACGACGAAAGGCGGGACAATCATGATTTCTTATAATGCGGCTCAAATTCGGGACATTATATTGTCCTGCGGAACTTTGGTGGAATTTACATTTCATGGGTTGGACTGTAATATTGACCCGTTTGTTCCGACATCCTTTCATATTTTTTGTAACGGCGATGAATGGGATGTAAACAGCATAGATGAAGTCATGAACGGAAAATTTTTTGACGGGTTCTGTCTGCGGGACATCGCTTCTCAGATTCATGACTTGTCGTTGTGATTTATAATTTTGATTAACCGCCGCTCGGAAAATCCGGGCGGTTTTCCATTGGCGGAATATTGACGGGAGGGCGAACGATGGCGAAAGACGATAATTTTACCGGCAGCGTGCCGCGGGGAGAATGGCGTTATAAAAGCATTCTGTCCGCCTTGGACGGTCTGACGATTCAGGAGGCGCGGAGTTTTCTGTATGACGTCATGGACCATTTTGACGAACAGAAAGTCACATCCGGCGCGGCGGATCATCCGACAGACGCCGCGCTGTTGAATCTGGCCGCCGCTCTTGGCGTGAAATATTGACGGGAGGACAAAATGATAACAAAGTACACAACCGGGGATCGGGTATTGATTCCCGCGACGATTACATCGGCGGAAATCCTCGACGGAGAAGTCCGTTACTCCACGGAGGAATTTGAGCGTATTGTCTCTGAGGAATTAAAACGCGGCGGAGAGATTTTTATCGCGGAATCCAAAATCGAGGGATACGCGAAAGCCGAAAAGAAGAAAGCGGCGGGAGGGCGGCAATGTGAATCGTGGTGGCAAAGATGGCGAAAGCGTCAAAAAAAAACCGAACCGGACGGCAGGAGCCCGTTCAGTCTTTTATTCTGCCTTATCGCAAATCTCACGGACGCGAAGCGGTAGAGCTTTACCAGCGTACCGGGCGCAAGGCCCTCCCGTGGCAGAAAAACCTCATCCGGGATATTCTGGCGGTCGGACGCGGCGGACTCTGGAAACATCAGAAATTCGGTTACTCCGTCCCGCGCCGGAACGGGAAATCCGAAGCGATATTCGTGCGTGAACTGTGGGGTCTTGATCATGGGGAAAAAATTTGCCATACCGCGCACCGTACCACAACTTCACACGGGGCATGGGTCAAACTCTGTCAGCTTCTGACCGCCGCCGGTTATATCGAACTCGGACGGAAAAAGAAAGACGAACCCGACCCGGAAAACGGATTCCGAACCAACAAACAAAACGGTCTGGAACGGATCACGCTGGTCAACGGCGGGGAAATCCATTTTCGGACGCGTACCCCCAACGGCGGTCTGGGCGAGGGTTTCGACCTGTTAATTATCGACGAGGCGCAGGAGTACACGACGGCGCAGGAGTCCGCGCTGATTTATACCGTCTCCGATTCCAAGAACCCGCAGACGCTGTTTTGCGGCACCCCGCCCACGGCGATTTCCAGCGGCGATGTCTTTTTACGAATGCGCAACGCCACTCTCGCCGGGAAATCCTATGAAACCGGCTGGGCGGAATGGTCCATTCCGGAACAGACGGAAGATATACACAACCGTGATTTATGGTATCAGACAAACCCGTCTTTGGGTTATCATCTACAGGAACGCGTGATTCAGTCCGAAATCAGCGACGACAAGGCGCGTCTGACGGATTTCAACATTCAGCGTCTGGGGCTGTGGCTGCAATACAATCTGAAATCGGCGGTTTCCGCCGCCGAATGGGAGGCTTTGCGCGCGGATTCCCCGCCGGAACTGTCCGGGCCCGCTCTGTCCGTTGCCGTCCGAACCGCCGACGACCGGATTTTTGTGGAGTGTATTGACTGCCGACCGATCCGGGCGGGCAACGACTGGATGTTTCCGTGGCTGACGGCGGGAAACTGGGCGTCCGTCACGGTTGACGGCGCGAACGGGGAAAGCATTCTTGTCAATCACATGAAAAGTATGCGGCTCCACGCTCCCATACTGGCAACCACAAATGATGTGATTCAGGCAAGCGCCGCGTTTGAACTGGCGGTTCAGAACGGGCGGCTCTGTCACATGGGACAGCCGTCCCTCACCGCGTCCGTGACAAACTGCGACAAACGCGCCATCGGTTCCGGCGGCGGTTTCGGCTATAAATCCATAAAAGACGGCGTCGATATTACGCTGACAGAGTCCATGATTCTGGCGTTCCATGCCTGTTCCGTTTACAAGCCCAAGAAAAAACAGGTTTTAAGTTATTAATTTTTCATTATATTCATTATAAATGATTAACGGGCGTTCCGCGCCGGACAGCGCGGGGCGTCCTTTGATATAAATATAAAAAATTATCCGACAGGAAGGAGATTATCATGCCGTTTCAACCGATTAACACGCAGGAGGAATTTGACGCGGCGGTACAGGCGCGGATTCAACAGGAAGCGACCAAATACGCCGATTATAACGATTTGAAAGTCAAAGCCGGAAAGTATGACGCGCTGGCGGACAAAAACAGAACGC
>CAJOFP010000239.1 GCA_905233795.1 uncultured Oscillibacter sp.
TGACGATACGGTCCGGGACGTGGAGCAGCTGACGCAGAGATTCGAGAAGCCGATTCTGGGCGAAATCCAGCGGCTGGGGCCGAAAAAGAAGAAAAATAAGCATAAAAAAAGCGGTGAAAAATCGTCGGAACAGCCCACCCGGATTTTAATCACAAATGACAATATAGAGTTCAGCGCGGTGGAAGGCTATAAATCCATACGGACAAATATCATGTTTTCTCTGGCGACAACCGGAAAACGGGCGTTCGTGATTTCCAGCCCGAATCCGAGCGACGGCAAATCCACTACTTCGGCGAATACGTCTCTGGCGTTCGCGCAGGCGTCGTCAAGCCGCGTATTATTAATCGACGCGGATATGAGAAAACCGGTCATGCACAAAGTATTTAATACCGACAACAGCACGGGACTGTCCACGCTGGTGGTGGGCATGTCGAACGCGGAAGAGTCGATCAAGCCCAATGTGGCGGACAAGCTGGATTTACTGCCGTCCGGCCCCCTGCCGCCGAACCCGTCGGAATTGCTGGCGTCCGAAAAGTTCCGGGAGCTCTTGAGAAAACTGCAGGATATGTATGATTATGTAATCATCGACACGCCGCCTATGAACGTCGTGAGCGACGCGATGGTGATTCATGAGGAAATCGGCGGCATTATCGCCGTTGTGAATTATTCGGAATCGACGTATGAGGACGTGGCGGAAGTCGTCAAGCGGGCGAATACGTCCGGCGCGAATCTGCTGGGCTTCGTGGTCAATAACGTGTCTGACGGAAAAGTAGGCTCTTACTCGAAATATAAGTATAAATATAAATATGATTACGGCTACGGTTATGGATACGGCTATGGCTATGGCTACGGCGGCCCGAAACATCATAAGAAATCGGAAGATCAGGAAAATCAGGACGGCGAGGAGAAAATTTTAGCCCCGGACAATCAGGACGGCGAGGAGAAAATTCTGACAATCCCGGAGAATCAAAACGATCAAAAAGATCAGAACGAGCCGAAAAAAAATAATAATAATAATAATAATAATAAATCCGGCGGAAAAAAGAGAAATAATAAAAGAAATAAAAAAGGCGGAAAGACCGGCGAATCGGGACAGGCGACGGCCGCGGCGGGTAAACAGTCATGACGGATTATCACTGCCATATTCTGCCGGGAATCGATGACGGCGCGGCGGACGCGGAAATCTCAACGCAAATGCTGGAACTGATGTGGCGACAGGGCGTCACGCGGGTCGTGGCGACGCCGCATTTCTACGCGCACCGGGAGGACGGCGTGGAAAATTATCTGGAAAAACGCCGGCGGGCGTTTGACTGGATGACGGAAACCGCGTCGCAATCGGATAAAAAAATCCCGGATGAGATTTATCTGGGCGCGGAAGTCGCCATTGAACAGGGAATCAGCCGTCTGCCGGGGATTGAGAAATTACGATTGGCCGATACGCCGTATATTTTACTGGAACTGCCCTACGCGCCGTTCGGGCGCTGGATGCTGGAAGAGGCCGAGGCGATTTCGCATTTGTACGGCCTGACGCCCATTCTGGCCCATGTTCACAGATATATATATTATTATCATAAACAGCAATTAGAGGATTTATTGCGGTTTGACGGGATTTTCCAGCTCAATAACAGCGGCTTTCGGGCGTTCGGGGAACGCCGGTTCTCACGGCGCGTGATCCGGGAGGGCTGTCCCTATCTGTTCGGGAGCGACGCCCATAATATGTCAAACCGGCGTCCGGACTGGGATTTTTTATTAAAAAAAGTCAAGCCGGATGAACTCAGACAGGCGGAGAATTTATTTCCCGAATAAGTAAAATAAAATAATTAAATTAATTTAATTATTTTATTATTTAATTATTTTTGACGGACGGCGCCCGGTTAAAATCGGCCGGGCGGATCGTCCGCCGTATGAAAAATGACGGGCGAAACCGCCATTATATTTAATATATATTTAATATAACGCGAATATGGACGAAATATTTAATATAATAGTAATATTCGCGTCTGGATATTTATATGAATATAAATTATAATAAAAACAGAAAATATTAATTTTATTTTTATTATAATAATCATACGCGTTCTGAATGTGAGAGTAAATCGCCGGTCAGATATATTTATGAAAACCGGCGGAAGATGAGGAAAATATGAATAATACGCATGAAACGAAAATCGCCGTCGCGGGCACGGGATATGTGGGGCTGTCTCTGGCGGTTTTGCTGTCCCAGAATCACAGCGTATACGCTGTGGATATTGTCCCTGAAAAAGTCGAAATGCTGAAACGGAGACAAAGCCCGATTCAGGATGAATATTTGGAAAAATATCTGCGGGAAAAAGAGCTGGATTTCACCCCGACGCTGGACGCTCAAGAAGCCTATCGGGACGCGGATTTCGTGATCATCGCCGCGCCGACGAATTACGACAGCAACCGGAATTTTTTCGACACGTCCGCCGTCGAGACGGTAATCAGAACCGTGATGGGAATCAATCCCGACGCCGTGATTGTCATCAAATCCACAATACCGGTGGGCTATACGGCGTCGATACGGGAGAAAATGGGCGTGAAAAATATATTGTTCAGCCCGGAATTTCTGAGAGAGTCAAAAGCCCTGTATGATAATTTATACCCGTCCCGGATTATCGTGGGAACGGATTTAAATAATCAGGATTTAGTCGACGCGGCGCGCCGTTTCGCCGGATTATTGCGGGAAGGCGCGCTGAAAGAAAATATTGATATATTATACATGGGCTATACCGAAGCGGAAGCGGTCAAGTTATTCGCCAATACTTATCTGGCTCTGCGCATTTCGTATTTTAATGAATTGGACTCTTTCGCCGAAGTCATGGGATTAAATTCGCAAAGCATTATAGACGGCGTATGTCTGGATCCCAGAGTGGGAGATTTTTATAATAATCCGTCATTCGGATACGGCGGTTACTGTCTGCCGAAAGATACGAAACAGCTTTTGGCGAATTTCGGAAAGATTTCATGGCCGCCGAGATTTTAAGAAAAGCCGGCTATCACGGCTATGAGGAAGATATTACGCTTGAGCATAAAGGCAAGGCTCCGGCTGTGATCGGCGTGTACAGACTGACGATGAAGACAAATTCGGATAATTTCCGGCAGTCGTCCATACAGGGCGTCATGAAACGCGTGAAAGCCAAAGGCTGTAAAGTGATTATCTATGAGCCGGGACTGAAAGACGGCGAGTTGTTTTACGGCAGTTTGATCGTGAATGATCTGGAAGAATTTAAATCCCAGTGCGATGTGATTATCGCTAACCGTTATGACGCGCGTTTGGATGACGTGAAAGACAAAGTTTATACGCGGGATTTGTTCAACAGAGACTGACGCCGCGAGGCGTCGGCGCGGGGATTTTAAATAAAAAAATCAGGACGGACTGGAGGGAAAATTTTTGAAAAAGCGCATTTTAATCACGGGCGCGGCGGGATTTATCGGCGCGAATCTGTGCGAACGGCTGGTAAAAAACCCGGATAATATGATATTCGCGCTGGATAATTTATATACCGGGAATTTGAAAAATCTCGCCGAATGTCAGAAATATGACAATTTTCAGTTTATACGGGGCGATGTGCGGGAAAAATTCGATCTGCCTGTGGATCAGATTTATAACGCGGCGTGTCCGGCGAGCCCCCCGGCGTACCAGCGCAGCCCGACTTATACGACGATGACAAGCGTTTTAGGCGTAGTCAATATGCTGGAACTGGCGAAGCGTTATAACGCCGTCATGATGCAGTTTTCCACCAGTGAGGTTTACGGCGACCCGGAAGTCCATCCGCAGGTCGAAAGCTATCGCGGCTGTGTGAATCCGCACGGGATCAGAAGCTGTTACGACGAGGGAAAACGCGTGGCCGAATCGCTTTGCTTTGACTATTTCCGGGAATTTGGCGTGAAAATCAAAATCATTCGGATTTTTAATACTTACGGGCGTTATATGAACCCGAATGACGGGCGCGTGGTGTCTAATTTTATCACGCAGGCCTTGCGCGGCGAGGATTTGACGGTCTATGGCGACGGAACCCAGACGCGCAGTTTTCAATACGTCGATGATTTGATAGAAGGCATAGACCGTATGATGAATCAGAGCCGGGAGGATTTTCAGGGGCCTGTCAATCTGGGCAACCCGGACGAATTCACCATGCTGGAATTGGCCGAAAAAGTATTGCGCAAAACGGGAAGCAAGAGCAAAATCGTCTATTGTCCGCTGCCGGGAGACGATCCGACCAGACGCCGCGCCTGTATTGACCTTGCCAAGAAAGAATTGAACGGCTGGGAGCCGAAAATCAAACTCGATGAGGGATTGGATAAAAGCATCGCGTATTTCAGACAGTTTATATAATTTATATAATTTTATATTATTAAATTCATATTAATTATATTTACGCGCTGAATATATCCGCCGCCTCGAGAAAGGATGGTTA
>CAJOFP010000240.1 GCA_905233795.1 uncultured Oscillibacter sp.
CAAATCCAGACACGCTTCAGTCGTCGCGGCGTCCATTAAATCACGGCATAATTTCACGTCCGCGCCGTGAATCGCCGCGTATGCGCAGAATAATTCCCGCCGACAGTCCGCCATACGGGAATGCGTATTCATAATCCCGCCCGCGATTTTAATCAATTTCCCAATATGCCCGATTAACAAAATATTTTCAAATCCCTCCGCCATCGCCATATCCAGCGCGTCGCCGATAAAATTAGAACATTTTATCACAGGCATATTTTTTATTTTCTCTATATTTTTTATATATTTTATATATTTTATATTTATATTATTCTCTATATCTTTTTTTATATTATCTATAAACGCCGCCCCGTATGATCCGGGCGTTAATAATAAATTACGCGTCCCATAAATCGCCGCCTGATGAATCTCTAATCTAATCGCGTCTGACATGGCCTGTTCGCTCATAGGCTCCACAATGCCCGTCGTACCAAGTATTGAAATGCCGCCCTCAATGCCCAACATGGGATTCCATGTTTTGCAAGCCAATTCCGCGCCGTCCGGTATTGAGATAATCACACGCAATCCCCCGGAATATCCGGCTCTGACGCGTTCACGATCTACAGCTTTATAAATCATCTCACGGGGAATTGTATTAATCGCCGCCGCCCCCACAGGCTGATCCAATCCCGGCTTCGTCACGCGTCCGACGCCTTCCCCGCCGTCGATGAAAATTTGATCGCCGTCTATTCTCTCGACTTCAGCCGCGATCAAATGCCCGGTCGTAATATCCGGGTCGTCGCCGCCGTCTTTTTTGATCGAACACCGGGCGATTTTGTTTATATTATTTTTAATATTTTTATCTATCAAACAACACTCAACCGGCTCCGCTTCAGCCAATAAACCGCCGGGTGTGTATAATTCTAATTTTTCGGCTGCTTCTCCGGTCAACAACAGCCGCGCCGCGCCCGACGCCGCCAACGCCGCGCAAGTCCCCGTCGTATACCCGATCCGTAACTTTTTTACGCCCGTTTGAATATAATAATATTTCCCCGCTTCGTCAAATTTATATTTTTTATATGCCCCGTCGTCGCTTTCCCGTCCGACCGCCGCCAAAGCCGATAATTCCGGGAAACGCGCCAATACGCGTGTATAATTTTCTTTCCTATGCGGAAAATCACAGTCCTCACAGCTTTTTACGCCCCGCGCCGTATATTTAAAATTTCCCCCGCATTGAACGCCCAGCGTATAAAGCGGACAATAACAGAACAGACAATTTAATTCCTCCGGTTTCATACTTACATGACACGGAAAATACGGACATGATAAATTTTGAAAAAAACGCGAATTTATATTATTTATATTATTCACCCGGATTGTCACTTTCCCCGTCAATTTCGATTATATTTATATTATACGGCTCCGTCAGCGTGACGCCGTTATAATCCGTCATAAATTCCCCGTCGATTAAATAACGCGTCTCCCGTACATTTTTAAGCGAACATAAAGACCGATCCAGCGCGTATAATCCCAATGACAGCGCGTCGCCCGGAATCGAATCCAACAGCGCCGACGATAAATTTACAAAGCATATATCTTCTTCCAGACGCGCTGAACGTATCCGAAAGCCCTCCGGAAACGCCGGTAATAAATCCCGGCTCTCCGGTCCGTTCTCGACCGCCCGCGCTACCGCTTCCACCTGCGTGTCGCCCTCGTATAAAAATAATACCCGCTCTTCCTCAATTAATTCCCCGGACGCGTTCGGAAACGATAAGCGAACCTGTATGCTCCCGACCACATCGCCGTCCGGCAGTAATAAAATATCACGCGCCGTAAACGACTGCTTTTCCCGATACGCGATTGTCTGTCCCTCCACACGGATTTCCACCAGTGAAATTTCCGGGATTTGCGTCAATGTCAGCGTAACGGCGGAATCGGCCAGCGTCAGCGCGACGCCGGATAAACTTCCATACGGTTCCGAAAAATCCGCGACGGCGCGGCTTCCCCGTAATTCCAGCGAACGCGCAACCGTCCCGACCGGAAACGGACTTCTTAAATCATCATCTTTCGGACCGTTTAACAGCGCCTCTA
This sequence comes from uncultured Oscillibacter sp., assembly GCA_905233795.1. Lineage (GTDB taxonomy): Bacteria > Bacillota > Clostridia > Oscillospirales > Oscillospiraceae > Oscillibacter. The sequence goes on from CAJOFP010000240.1 coordinate 2,071, forward strand.
ACAACATCCGCGCCGTCTCGTCAGGCAAACGGTTTTCATCCGGCGCCAAATCACATGAAATCTCACATAAAGCGCCGCCCCCGGCGACTTCTTCCAAATCCCGCGCCATAAAATACAGCCGAAATCCGCCCGAATCCGAAACGCCGGACGAACGGGACATAAAAACAGTGAAAGTAAAATAAATAAAATAAATCGCCGCCGCGATCAAAACCGTCCATATAAAAAATAAAATCGGCTTTCCGTTTTCCGTTTTACGCTTTTTATATCTCATTTCAAATCCTCTTTACGCCGCTTATTATTTTATTATTTTTATAATTTTATAATATTTCCCGTCCGAACGCAAGCGCGTAAAAATAAATTAAATTAAAATAATTTAAAATAAATTAAAATAAACTAAAATAAATTTTTGTAAAATCGCACAAAAACTCTCTTGTATTCGCGGCGCGTATATGCTATAATCTACAAATATAATTTATATCATATAGCAATATATTATATAAATTATATAAATCAAATATCATGCGCAGGGGAGGGAATCAACATGAAGCTCAAGTTTTACGGCGCGGATCAATGCGTAACAGGTAGCTGTCACTGTCTGGAAATCAACGGGAAACGGATTTTAATTGACTGTGGCCTCCAGCAGGGCCGCGACGATATTTCCAATGATACGTTCCCGTTCGATCCCGCAACGATTGATTATGTATTAATCACACACGCCCATATCGACCACTCCGGACGCGTTCCCATGCTGATTAAAAACGGCTTTCAGGGCCGTATTTTAACCACGCGTCTGACCGCGAATTTGTTGGATATTATGCTTTTAGACTCCGCGTATATTCAGGAACAGGACGCGGAATGGCGAAACCGTAAGGGCGAACGCTCCGGCGCCGCCCATGTCATGTCCACCTGCGAATACGGACAGGTAATTGACTTGTGCGAGGGCGTGGAAGTCGAATTTGTGGACGCCGGGCATTTACTGGGCTCCGCCTGTATCGCGCTGGAACTGACTGAAAATGATATAAAACGCCGTCTGGTATTCTCCGGCGACTTGGGCAATTTAAATCAGCCGATTATCCGGGCGCCGGTCTATATTCAGGGCGCGGATTTTGTCGTCATGGAATCGACATACGGCGACCGGAATCACACGGGAACTTGGAATTACGCCGAGGGGTTGGCGAGTATTATCAACGAGACAATGGCGCGGGGCGGCAATGTTATTATCCCATCTTTCGCCGTCGGACGTACTCAA
>CAJOFP010000241.1 GCA_905233795.1 uncultured Oscillibacter sp.
TATTATTTTTATTATATTATTTTTTATTATTTATATTTTTATTATATTAATTTCCAGTCAATCGGCGCTTCGCCGTTGGATATAAAATATTGATTGACACGCGAAAACGGACGGCTTCCCAAAAACGCCGGTATATTCTCATTTCCATGCCGCGCCCCCAGCGGCGACGGATGACTGGAATAGAACGCTATTTTATTATTTTTATTATTCTCAAAATCAAGCGTCTTGGCGACTTTATGCGCGTATCCGCCCCAGAATAAAAACGCGATAGTATGATTTAATTCCATACAGACGCGCAAAATATCGCCTGTAATCTCTTGCCATCCCCAGTTGACACAGCTTCCGGGTTTTCCGGCGATAACCGTTAGATTCGCGTTTAATAATAATACGCCCCGTTCCGCCCACGGCGTCAAATCCGGTTCGGACGGCATATCACATTTTATATCTTCCGTCAATTCCCGGAAAATATTTCTCAGCGACGCCGGGATTTTCTGTCCCGGATTCGCCGAAAACGCCAATCCGTTGGCCACGCCCGGCGTCGGATACGGGTCTTGCCCTAATATTACGCAACGCGTATTCTCCGGCGGCGTTAAATACAACGCCCGGAAAATCATATCGCACGGCGGCAGAATATTTTCCGATAAATTTAAATTATTTAAATCTACCGCCTTTTGATATAATATTTCCGCTTTTTTTAATATATCGCCGCGCATACGCGCCGCCCATCCGTCGGGAATCATGATTTTTATATCCGCCTTTAAAATTTAAAAATTTTTATTATTTTAATTATTTATAATATTTATACTAATTTCTCGAAATAATAAAATATATCGTCCTCGCCGCAACGCCGCATACAGGATGAAAGCATTTTATATGACGCTTGATTCTCGTGAAAGCATTTCGCCCTTACACGGCTTAAATAAACTTGATACAATCCCCATTCGGCGACAGCGGCGAAAGCCTCCGTCCCGTATCCGTTCCCGGCGTATAATTTATCAATTCGACAGCCTAATTCCGCCCCGCCGCGATAATCGAAATTATATAAAACCGCTTCGCCAATTAATTTTCCGTCCAGTCTTACCGCGAAATTCACGGCTAAACGATTTTTAAAATCCCGTTCCGCGACTTCATAAAAACCGCGTTCTGTGACAGGGCCTTTTAAGCCCAATATATCATCATAGCCCCACCATTTATTACGCTCTTCGTCTAAAATTAAATTATTATACGCCGGAATATCTTTTTCCGTGATTTTTGATAAAATTAACCGCGCCGTTTTCAATTCCGGTATCGTGTTCACATGACGCAATAACTCATTTTGCGGCTCAAAAAGATATTTCGCCGCCAGTTTCGCCGGGCCGTATTGTATTTTCGACGCCCTCAGACCTTTGTCCGCCGCGTCGTCCTCCCGGTTGATATATTTGCAATTCCCGCCAAATTCCGCCGCGAACGCCTGTACAAGCGCCGGATATACGCCCGTATAAGAATATAACGCCTTTTCAATATGGATAATCAGCGTCTCCCCGCACTTTTCCGCCATCGACAGACCCAGTAATTTTTCGCCGTCGAACAGTCCGCCGGTACAGAATCCGTTGCGCCCCGCCATTTTTAACATATCTTTCGCGTATTTTAACTCCGCCAACGCGCCTTTATTATCCCCTTTGGGAAATTCCGCCTCATAATCCGACCAGAACCGCGTGATTAAATCCATATCGCTTTTGTCTTTGCCCAATACGCGGAATACCGCGTCCGGACAGAGTTTATAAAATTTCTTAATATGATTTCTTTGTCCCGAATATCTCCGACCCGTAAAATATTTTAAATCCTCCTGATAATATATATAATCGCTCAACGCCCGAATATGATTCACATGCACATACGGATACCGGCTTAATAAATACGCGGTTTTATTCTCCGGTACGACCATAATCCGGGGCGGAATACCGGTTTCCATACAGTGCTTTTCAATCGCGCACAACGCCGCGTCCTCATCGCCGTCCGGCCCCGCTACCGGATAATCAAACGACCAGACGCCTTTCTGATATTGCGCGCATATTACCAGACATCCGGCGACTTCCGCCCATGTAAATTTAAACGCCCCGCGCCACATGATTTTCGTCCCAAGCGAATAATCGCATAAAACATAATCGCAATTTTCATAATAACGCCGCAGTTTCGCCGCGTCGCGCTTCCTTACAGGCTGGAATGAAATCATAAATCAGCGTCCTCGCTTTCCGGATCAAAATCTCGCTGATATAACTATACTCAAAAATCCCGAAAAACGCAAGGCGTTTTCGGGATTTTATAATTAAAAATAATAAAAATATAAATTTAAAAATTTTTAAAAATTTTTATAAAAACATCTTGCAATCTATTGGACAGTCTGTTATAATAAAATTGGAAACATAAATTGCGGCGGGTCGCAAGATCAAGCACATCTCGCAACCCCATGCAAAGTAGTTCCTGTACTCGGCACGGCAATTATACAATCGCGCCACGGTATCATTATACCCATTTCCCGGTATTTTTATCAAGTTTTTATATGGGGAATGTCATATAAGAAAGAATCGTGATTTTGCGTTGTTTGTAGCGGCGGTGTTGAGTTTCAGAATCTCAGCGCCGCCATTTATGTTTCCGACAGCCGGTCCGAACGGGGAGCGCGCACCCGTCCGGGAAACCGGTTGCCGGACGTACAAACAATGCGAATATCGAAAGGAAAGGGGTATGCAATGGACAAAGGAATACTTAATATTCTCGCGCCCATAGGTGGTATGGGGCTCATAGTAGTGTTGATTCTCTGGATTGTGGCAATGGTCAAGGAGCCGAAAATTACTGGCTATTATAAATTTCTGAACATCTACGGGCGCATTTATGCGTATTTCGCGGTTGATATGTTGTTTGCCGGATTCGCGGCCACTGTTATGGGAATCATAATGATTTTTGAAGTAATTACAGGACATGGTTCCGTTTGCAATCGGCATATTTATGTATCGCCGCGTCTATCAAAAATCGCCGGATTTTATGAAAAAACGCTGCTTGCGCGATTTGACGATTAGCGGTTGGGGAACGGCAATGCGTGTTGCACTTTGGTTTCTTTCAATTTTCGTCCACGCGTGGTGGGAATCTACCAAGCCGACTGAATACAAGCTCGAAAACGGTCAAACCGTATACGTTTTCCCAGACAATCGTGTTTACGATCCGTCAACCGGAAAATTTGGCGAGGCGTCGTCAAACCGGAAAGAAGTAGTTTGGAATAATTATTAAATTCATTGCGTATGAAAATATGACTAATAAAAACGCGTCCCCTTTAAACGCTGATTTTTGGGGGCGCGTTTTTTTATATAATTTTTAATATTATTTTTTCGCGTGCAAGGCTTTCATTCGTTTCTCGTGATCTAAAACGGCTTTACGCA
>CAJOFP010000242.1:0-5280 GCA_905233795.1 uncultured Oscillibacter sp.
GAGTTTAAGATTACGGACGGACGCGGCGCGAAAGTTGGAAACGGGACGTACTACACCGACAAATCCGGCGAAATCCGTGTGGAAAATCTCGAACCCGGCATGACGGTCACGGTACGCGAAACCAAAACCGTAAGCGGCTATGTGCTGGACGGTACGCCGAAAACCGCCGAAATTCCCTCCGGCGACGTGCTGGAGATGGAGTTCTGGAACTCCCGGCAGGGGGCGCTTGTTGTCCGCAAGCAGGACGCCGAAACAAAAGCGCCTCTGGGCGGCGTCGAGTTCAAAATCACTTACGCGGACGGGCGTCCGGTCGATACCGAAAACGGACAGCTTTCCAGCGCGGGAGAGTATTTCACCGACGAAAACGGGGAAATCCGCGTCACAGGAATTACAGGTACGCTGACCGTCACGGAGGAACGGACGCTCGCAAATTACGTCATTGATCCCAATTCAAAATCCAAAACCGTTACGGTCAATCCGGGAGACACGCAGACAATCACGTTCTTCAATACCCGCAAACAGGCGCTGACAATTCAGAAATATATTCAGCGGACCACAACGCCGATTCCGGGCGTGACGTTCCTCGTAACCGACAGCAAAGGCGAGGTCGTGGGGTCGAACAACGGCGAATTTATCACCGATGAAAACGGACGCGTTGTCATTGAGAATCTTACTCCCGGCGTAACGATTACCGCGAAAGAAATTCGGGCGGCGGACGGTTATGTTTTGGACAGCGCGCCGAAATCCATTCTTATTAAATCGGGCGCGGCGCAGAGCATGACATTCTATAACGTCCCGGTTCAGACATTGACGATTCAAAAATACGTCAAAGGAAGCGCGACGCCGATTTCCGGCGCGACGTTCCAAATCGTGGACGCCAACGGCGCGCCTGTCGGAAACGGAGAATATACGACGGACGAAAACGGTCGGATTCTTGTTCCCAATCTGGACCCCGGACTGACGGTAACGGTACGCGAAATCAGAAGCGCCGATGGATTTGCGCTCAACGGCAGTCCGCAAACCATACGGATTAAATTCGGCTGGAACAATACGCTGACTTTCTACGATGAGCCGCTGTCCGCGCTCGTAATTCACAAATATGTTGAGGGAACGGACAACGCGCCGCTGTCCGGCGTCGAGTTTCAAATTACGGACGCGAGCGGCGCGGCAATCGGAAACGGGACGTATTATACCGATAAAAACGGCGAAATCCGCGTGGAAAATTTGGAGCCGGGCATGACCGTGAATGTGCGCGAAACCAAAACAATATCCGGTTATATTTTGGATTCCACACCGCGGACAGTTCAAATCAAATCGGGCGCGGCGCGGGAACTTACTTTCTGGAACGCGCCGCAAAAAACGCTGACGATTCAGAAGTTTGTAACCGGAAGCGCGACGCCGATCAAAGGCGTGACGTTCCTTGTCACGGATCAGACCGGCGCTCCCGTTGGGGATTCCAACGGCGAATTTATTACCGATGAAAACGGGCGGATCGTGATTAAAAATCTCACTCCCGGCGTGACGATTACCGCGAAAGAAATCAGAGCGGCGGACGGTTATATTTTGGACGGAACGCCGAAATCCATTCTCATTAAATCGGGCGCGGCGCAGACGTTGAATTTCTACAACAGTCCGACCGGAACGCTGATTATAGAAAAGCGGGACAAGGCGACGAACAATCCCCTGAAAGGCGCGCAATTCCAAGTTATGACGGCGGACGGAAAATATGTTCCGAACGCGGGCGGACAGCTTTCTTCCAACGGCATTTATATCACGGACGACAAGGGGCAAATCATTATTACCGGTTTGTCCGCGGATACGATTGTGGTAAAAGAAACGAAAGCCCCGGACGGTTATATTTTGGACGGAACGCCGCAGACCGTGAAAGTCGGTCCCAACGATACGCAGACTTTGACATTCTATAATCGGCCTGAAAAAGTTCTGACAATTCAGAAATACCAATCGGGAACGACGAAACCGATTCAGGGCGTAACTTTCCTCATTACGGATAATACCGGCGCGACCGTGGGATCCGACAAAGGCGAATATATCACGGATCGAAACGGACGGATTGTTCTGACCGGACTGACTCCCGGCGTGACAATTACGGCGAAAGAAACGCGAACCGTTGACGGTTTCGCGCTTGATTCCACGCCGCAGTCTATCACAATTAAAGAGGGCGAAGCGCAGACTTTGACCTTTTATAATGAGGTTGAGGGAGGCTTGGAACTGATCAAAATTGACGCCGCCGACAAAACAATCCGGATTCCCAATACGACGTTTGAAATTCGCAAAGCGGACGGCGCGTTGGTGAAAAAAATCACAACCGGACGCGACGGGCGGATTCACACGGACTTGGACGCGGGCGATTATTATCTGGTGGAAATCGAGGCCGCGAACGGATATAAAGTCGATCCCACGCCGGAATATTTCACCGTAAAAGACGGAAAAACCACAACCGTGACGGTCACAAATACGGCGGTCAGCGGCATTCTTCTCCGTAAAACCGACGCTTCCACGGGCAAAGGTCTGTACGGCGTGACGTTCCTGCTTTACGACGCTGGCAATAATCCTATTGGGCAATATTCAACTGATAATCAGGGATATATCCGCATTGAAAATCTGGAAGCCGGAAAATATTTCATGCGCGAACTGGAAAACAAAGGCTATGTTCCCGACACGCAAATGAAAACAATTTATGTCAAGTCCGGCGAAACCACGCTTGTGGAATGGAAGAACATTCCCGTAACGGCGCAGATTCAAATTACAAAGAAGTCCGCCGATTATAATCCGACGAACGGACTCCCGGCCATGACGCCGCTGGAGGGCGCGGTCTTTGAAATTCGTGACAAGGCGGGCAATCTTGTGGACACGGTTCAGAGCGACAAAAACGGGCTTGCCGTCACGAAACAGCTTCCTTTGGGACGCTATACAATTAAAGAGACGAAAGCCCTATCTGGAACATGAGGGTGAGATTGTCCGGTTTGAAATCACGGACAAATCCCTTGTGACGGGCGTTTCCGTCACCAAAACCGGACCGAAACAGGTCATGAGCGGACAGCCCGCCATCTACCGCTTCTCCGGTATCGGCAACACGTCCAACGTCCGTCTGGACAGTTTTTACTGGCGCGATATAATTCCTTATGAAGTCCGGCTTCAAACTGTTGTTACCGGGACGTATAACTTCCCCGGAACGTACAAGATCACTTACCGCGTGAACGGCGGCGATCCCCGGACGCTTGCGGACAATCTGAGTACGCGGAAAAATTACGCTTTGACCGCGTCTCCAACCGCTCTTGGCTTGAAGTCCGGCGAACGCGTGACGGAAATTATGTTTGTGTTCGGACAGGCCCCGGCCGGATTCGCGCAGGTGGAAGCCCCGGCGTTGAACTGTACTGTCATATCCGGAATTTCCGTCAGTTCTTTCACGAATATAGCCGACGTGGGCGGCGTGTATAACAAACAATGGATTCAAGGCGTATCCCGATGGGTCACAAGCGTCTACAAAGCCCCTTCCAAACTTCCCCGGACAGGATATTAATTATCCCGAAAATATCCCGGAATTTTATCTATAAATTGATCCCCGCGCGGGACGCGCCGTTCAGACATGGGACGGCGCGTCCCGTTTTATAAAGAACGATAAAAAGACAGGAGATGAAAAATTGACAAAGAAACGCGCTGTCACTTTCACGGAGGCTGACGGCTTCGCATGAGAAAATATATTCTCCGCTTCCCCGCTTTGATTTTCATCGCGGCTCTGCTTTTATCCGGCGTTTCTTTCGCGGAACTTTCCATGAATGAACGCGAGAGGGAATCGTGGGAGCCGTACACGTTCGGCGATATTGCGGCGGCGCGGTTCGCCGTTTACGGCCTTTTGCCCGACGAATACCGGACGCCCAATCCGAAAACCGCCGCGCCGCTGTCCCGTCCCGACGCGGTAAAATTCCTGCGTTCGGCGTTCGGAAACAAGACGGATTCTCACAGGAAAATTCCCTTTATTGACGTGGACGATGAATACGCCGACGCCGTGTCATGGGCCTATTCCAACGGTATCGCGGGCGGATGTTCGCCTAATTTATTCGGAAATTATTCCGTGACGGAACAGGCGTTTGTCACCATGCTGCTCAACGCTTTGGGATTTCGCGGACAGTTTGTTTACGCGGACGCGTTCACGTTCGCGCAATCTGTCGGACTGTCCCGGCCTTTGGGAATTTCCAATTCTTTCTCTCTGGGCGACGCCGCTTTATATCTTCAACAGGCTCTCGGCATGAGCGCGGTGAACGGAATTTCTTCGCGGATAAAAATGAACATTCCGGCGCGTATGGAGGACGCTCCTAACCGAAAACAGACGACATTCCCGGCTAATATGAATCTTTATCCCGTGTCTTTGGAGGACGCGCAAAAACAGATTGAACTGGCTACGCGTTATCTCGCGCAGTCCGTTACAATTTACCCGGACAACCAGTCCGCCGACGAATTGTTTGAGCTTTATCTGCGATACGTTGAGGATTCTAAAAAAGGCGACGCGTGGTATGTGAATCGGATTTTGGACGAACGCGCCGTTCAGCCTTATTTGAAAACAATGGATTATGAACTGACGGATGAACAGTACCGGCGATTTATGCAAGTAATGGGCGCGCTGGATGAAAAATGGGCGGACGGGTATCTGTCGAAACGGGAATACGAACAGGAAACCGCAATCGCGCGGATTCAAAATCATTTTTCGACGGTTCGTTCACTGACGCTTTCGATTTGTTATAACGAGGCGTGGGAACTGGCCTGTGACGCCGACGACGCTTTCACCGTCTACGCGGACGATACGCTTTCCAGGAACGCCGACAGTTTTTACCGTCAATACGTCGCGGACGCCGACAGCGAAAAGGACGCGGTTTTCAAAGCGAAAAACGCCGTTACATCCAATGCGTCCTATGCTCACGCGCTCCGCTACGCGGACGGTTGCGCCGTCTATCCGAAAAACGCGCATTCCGTCATTGGATTTTTCAAAGACGGGAAAATCGTCTGCGACGGCTATGCGCAAATATTTCAGTATCTCATGCACCGCGCCGACGTTCCATGCGTCACGGTTTTCGGTTCGACCGTCAGCAAAAGACAGGCGGACAATTTCGCAACGGATCACGCATGGAACAAGGTCTTTCTGGACGGAAAATGGCTCAATATGGATTTGTGCTGGGCGGACACCGGATGGCCGACGACGTTCGATCTGAAAGACAATGATTACTACGCCCGTTACCGTCACTGGCTGGTCACGCATACCGCGCT
>CAJOFP010000242.1:5497-7062 GCA_905233795.1 uncultured Oscillibacter sp.
GCGGACGGGAACTGTTCGGAACGCGGGCGGCGCGGCTCCTGATAATACCGGGTGAGGAAACGCCGGAATCCGCAATCGTCTCCCGATACCATGAATTGTGGACGCTGGAATACGGGGAAATGCTGATCACGTCCTGTCTGGATGTGAAATTCGGCTGTCCCTTTTGGGGAAATCTGGAAATCGCGTACCGGGAACCGGGCCGCTATCCGTGGGAAAGCGGCGTCCGGCTGAATCTGGCGGAACTGACCCGGAATCTGCGGCTGATGTGCCTCCCGGTTTATCAGGGAAAAGTCCCTGTCTATGAGATGTAAACGCTTGTAAATGACGGCGGTCAATTTCACGACGGACGCCGCGTGATACTAAAATTCGTTTGAAATTTAGTATGAATTTCAAGCCGCGTCCCGCCTGTATGGAGGTGATTTTTCAGGGCGGGCGCGGAATTGGAACGGCTTACGGAGGAGCTGCGGGGACTGTACGAATCCTGACCCGCGCCGGATACGCGTATATTTTGAACTGTGCGGAATCAACAGATATTATAATTATATTAGGGAGGGATTAAATGCAGGATGAGGTGCGGGAGAAGTCGGTGGCGCTGGCGATTACGGTGGGCAAACACGGAGGTCGTATGACCGCGGAGCTTCTGAAATGGGCGATCCGCCGCTATCTGGTCGATTCCCGCAACGCGAAAATACCGCGCGGCAGGCAGACCGTAAAACAGCTTGTCCGGCAGGGCGCGGGCGTGCGGAATATCGAAATTACGGGGAAAAATATCCGTTCTTTTGAACGCGTCGCCCGGAAATACGGCGTGGACTTCGCGCTGAAAAAAGTCCCGGACGAGGGGAAATATCTGGTGTTTTTCAAGGCGCGCGACGCGGACGCGCTCAACGCCGCTTTCGCCGAATACGCGGCGAAAACCGTCAAACGGACCGGAAAACCGTCTTTGCGGAAACAGTTGGAGCAATTCAGAGAGCTTGTAAAGAACGCCGTACAGGATAAGGTGAAAAACCGGGAAAAGGGGGGCATAGAATTATGACTTTTCCTTTTCAGGTCAACCGGAAAAAGATATTTCTGACTTATTTTCCGTATCTTATTTTCTGGTGGCTGTCTGACAAAGCCGGTCAATGCTATCGTCTTACGCAAGGCGGAGATTCCGTCAAAAGGCTGACGGCTGTGATCGCCGGTCTGGGCGACGCGATTCGTTTTAATCCCCCGCCAAGTCTCCACCCCCGTGATTTAATGGTCGGCGTTATCGGCGCCGCTTTGATTCGTCTGACGGTTTATCTCAAAGCTCAGAACGCGAAAAAATACCGTCACGGTCGGGAGTACGGAAGCGCGCGGTGGGGAACGCCGGAGGATATTAAGCCGTTTATTGACCCGAAATTTGATCAGAATATTCTGCTGACGCAAACGGAAAGAATCATGGTGGGCCGGAATAAAAATCCCAAATATAATATCAATAAAAATGTGCTGATTATCGGCGGTTCCGGCTCCGGAAAGACCAGATTTCACATCAAACCGAACCTTATGCAGATGAACGCCTCATATATCGTAACCGATCCGAAAGG
>CAJOFP010000243.1 GCA_905233795.1 uncultured Oscillibacter sp.
GAATTTAAAATCGTAAACAGTGAGGAATTTCTGGACGCCGTAGCCGTAAAACTGCGTGAATCGCTGGGAAAAGTGTGATATTATTAATATTAAATATTACAAATATAATAAACGCGCATGTATCGGCATGTTTTTATTTCCCCCGTGTCCGTGACGATACAGCCGGGAATAGCGGATTTATATCTTGGCGCGGCGCGAATGCCCTGAAAGAATGTCTCGATGGATACGGATTTGAAAGAATTATTAAATAAATTGGAAAAATAATATTAAAAATAATATAATATAATAAATAGAGGCGGATTTTATGAGAGACGGAATCGCGCCGAACCCGGAAAAAGTATTTCCCATTCCCGGAATTGATAATTTAATTAATATTAAGCCGACTGTTAAAAATAAAAATATTATCGTCGGTGAGTTCAGTTATTTCAGCGATACGGATTTTGAAAGCCATGTAAGCCATTTTTATGATTTTAACGGCGATAAATTAATAATCGGAAAGTTCTGTCAAATCGCGGCGGGCGTGGAATTTGTCATGAACGGCGCGAATCATCGGATGAATACAGTCACGACATTTCCGTTTTATATTTTCGAGGGCTGGAATCAGGACGCGCCGCCATTGTCGGAACTGCCGTTGAAAGGCGATATTATTATTGGCAATGATGTATGGATTGGGCAAAATTCTGTGATTTTACCGGGCGTCCATATCGGCGACGGCGCGATTATCGGCTTAAACAGCGTTGTGGGAAGCGATATTCCGGCGTATCATATCGCGGCGGGGAATCCGGCGAAAATTATTCGCAAAAGATTTGACGATGAGTTAATAAATTTAATGCTGAAATGGCAATGGTGGAATTATAGTATTGAGGAAATTGAAAAATTTATCCCAATTTTGAGCGATAGTAATTTAAACCGGGTGAAAGAAAAAATCAAAAAATTGCTGGATGGAGGAAAGGCGGATGGAAACAGCGAAAGTTTTTGACTATGACGGAATCCAAGCGGTAGGATTACCGGAATCCTATCGTTTTCATGAAAACGAAGTATTTATTCGGAAGTTAGGAAATGCCGTAATGTTAATTCCGAAAGAAGAGGCGTGGCGGACATTTCTGGACGGATTAAGCGGCTTTACGGATGATTTTTTTCAGGATGGGAGATTAAAATAATATGAAAGAACAGTTGGAAGCGATACGCAAAAACGCGCTGGACGCGATACAGGCGGCGAAAGATAACGCGGGTCTGGACGCTTTACGGGTGAAATATCTGGGACGTAAAGGCGAATTAACCGGCGTATTGAAAAAAATGGGCGGCTTGTCGGCGGATATGCGTCCCGTAATGGGACAGATGGCGAATGAAGTCCGAAGCGCGTTGGAACAGGCTGTGGAAAAACAGGCGGAAATATTGGCCGAAAAAGCGATGGAAGCCAGATTGGCTCTGGAAACGGTAGATATAACGATGCCGGGAAAAAAGAGCGCGATTGGGCATAGACACCCCATGTATACGGCTTTGGATGAGTTTAAAGAAATTTTTATTAATATGGGCTTTGAAGTCATGGACGGGCCTGAAATTGAGGAATCGGCGTATAATTTCGATAAGTTAAACACGCCGGACGATCATCCGGCGCGGGAGTGGTCCGATACGTTTTATTTAAATCAGGATTCTAAAATATTATTAAGAACGCAGACTTCCCCCATGCAGATACGGGCAATGGAGACTTATGGGGTTCCCATTCGTATGATTTCGCCGGGGCGTGTCTATCGCAAAGACGAAGTGGACGCGACGCATTCGCCCATGTTTCATCAGATTGAGGGACTTGTGGTTGACAAAGGCGTGACAATGGCGGATTTGAAAGGGACTTTAAACGCCGTGATTCGTGAAATATACGGCGCGGATACGAAAACAAGATTCCGGCCTCATCATTTTCCGTTCACGGAGCCAAGCTGTGAAGTGGACGTACAGTGCGCCCGGTGCGGCGGCAAAGGCTGTCCGACTTGCAAGGGCGAAGGCTGGATGGAAGTATTAGGCGCGGGCATGGTACACCCGAAAGTATTGGCGGGCTGTGGCGTTGACCCGGATGTTTATTCCGGTTTCGCGTTTGGTTTCGGACTGGAACGCATGGCGATGGCGAGATTTAAAATTAACGATATGCGTTTGATATTTGAAAACGACGTAAGATTTTTAGAGCAATTTTAAAATATATTAAATATAATTAAATAATAAATTTTAATAATAATTCGGGAGGGACAGAAAAATTATGAAACTTTCCCGCAAATGGCTGCATGAATTTGTGGATATAGCGAATATCGGGGATCGTGAATTTTCGGAAGCTATGACGCTGTCGGGGTCTAAGACGGAAGCGACGGCGGTTTTAAATGAAAATATAAAAAATATTGTCGCGGGGCGTATTGAGGCTATGGAACGCCATCCCGACTCGGATCATATGTGGGTTTGTCAGGTGAATATCGGCAAGCCGGAATTGGTTCAGATTGTCACGGGCGCGTGGAATGTACACGCGGGGGATTTAGTCCCCGTGGCGGTTCATAACGCGGTATTGCCCAACGGTAAGAAAATCACAAAGGGCAAATTGCGCGGGATTTTGTCAAACGGGATGTTATGTTCTTTAAGAGAATTAAATTTAACGGCGGAGCATGATTTTCCATACGCGATTATAAAACCCGCCGCGCTTTTGCATGATTATCACGCGATAGATAAAAATAAGCCGTCGATTCCGGAAGATATAAATCCGGGGGAAGTTGAAAAAATCGCGTATAATCGCCGGAGCGTGATTCTGGATACGGGAGAAGAAAATAATATACAGCCGGAATTAATAGAAACGGATTTGAGTAATATTCATGTCGGGGATTTGGTCGCGTATGATATAAAAGCGAAAAAAATTTGCGGCTTGGATGATTTACACGCGAAACAAGAGGAATTTCCGCATTGTATCACGGACGGAATATGGATTTTAAATCCTGAGGATAAAGATTGCAAACCCGGCGATGATATTGCGGGTTATATCGGCGCGGACGATCATGTGGTGGAATTTGAAATAACTCCCAATCGTCCGGATTGTTTGAGCGTGATCGGCTTAGCGCGTGAGGCCGCCGCGACGTTTGATAAAGATTTAAAATTACACGAGCCGAAAATTCAGGGCGGCGCGGGCGATATTGGCGGTCTGTTGGATATTGAAATAGAAGACGGCGATTTATGCGCGAGATATACGGCGCGTCTTGTCAAGAATGTCAAGATTAAGCCGTCCCCGGCGTGGATGCGCGAAAGATTGAGAAATTCAGGCGTAAGACCGATTAATAATATAGTGGATATTACAAATTATGTCATGTTGGAATACGGCCAGCCCATGCACGCGTTTGACTTTTCCTGTGTGGATGGCGGGAATATTGTCGTCAGAACGGCCCGCGAGGGCGAGAGCGTAGAGACGTTAGACGGCAATATCAGAAAATTGACGCCGGATATGCTTTGTATTTGCGATGAAAATAAACCGGTCGCCGTGGCGGGCGTCATGGGCGGCGCGAACAGCGAGATATTAGGCGATACGGATATGGTATTATTTGAGTCGGCGAATTTCAACGGCGCGTCGGTACGCCGAACCGCAACGGCGTTGAATATGCGGACGGAAGCGTCGTCGAGATTTGAAAAAGGTCTGGATCCATTAAATACTTTAAAAGCCGTCAATCGGGCGTGTGAGCTGGTGGAATTGCTGGACGCCGGTGAAGTTCTGGACGGCGTTGTGGACGCGATAGCCCGTGACAGCGCGGCGCGAGAAATTAAATTAGAACCGGATAAAATCAATCAGTTACTGGGAACGGATATTGCGGAAAGCGATATGCGCCGGATTTTAACGCCGTTAGGCTTTGAATTAGACGGCGATATGATCCGCGTTCCGTCATGGCGCGGCGATGTGGAGGGCTGCGCGGATATAGCGGAGGAAGTCGCCAGATTTTACGGTTATAATTTAATTCCCAATACGCTTTCAGCCGGTTTAAATCCGCGCCGTGGATTGAATGCGCGGCAAAAATTTGAGAATCGACTGGGCGCCTTGTGCCGTTCTCTTGGTTATCATGAAATCTTGACTTATTCGTTTATCAGTCCGTCGTATTATAATAAAATTCACCTGCCGGAAAAATCTATACTGCGCGATTCGTTAAAAATTTTAAATCCCTTGGGGGAAGATACGTCCATTATGCGGACGGCTGTTCTGCCGTCCATGCTGGAAGTCCTGACGCGTAATTATAATCTGCGCAATCAGGAAGCGTGTTTATACGAACTGGGGCGCGTGTATTTCCCGAAAGAAGATCAATCCGGTCTCGCGGATGAATTAAAAAGATTATCTCTGGGCGCGTATGGTCAAAATATGGACTTTTTCGCGTTAAAAGGCGCGATTGAGAATATTTTATCCGGCTTGCGGATTGAAAACACGCGATATATACGGGATTTAAATAATAATAATATAAAAATCCCGGAGCGTATGCGGGATTTGCAAAACGCGTTTCATCCGGGGCGTTCGGCGTGGATTGTCGCGGGAAATAAAATTCTCGGCGTGTTCGGACAGATTCATCCGGCGGTTTCGTCGCAATACGGCGTGGATCGGGAAATTTACGCCGCTGAAATTTCCTGTGATGATTTATTTGAGAATATCGGGCCGGAGCCGGTCTATCATTCTTTACCGCGTTTCCCCGCCGTCACGCGTGATATAGCGTTAATTTGCGCGAAAGAACTGCCCGTCGGCGATTTGAAAGCCGTAATCTATGACGCGTCCGCCGGATTGTTGCAATCCGCCGCGATTTTCGATGTCTATACCGGGACGGGCATTCCTGAAGATAAAAAAAGCGTGGCGTTTAGTCTGACTTTCCGCGCCGATGACAGAAGTCTGACCGCGTCCGAAGCCGATGAGGAAGTCAAGGCGATTCTGAAACGTCTGCGCGATGACCTGAACGCCGTTTTGAGATAAATAAAATAATTTATAAAATAAATCCCTCTCCTGTCTATCCGTATTTAAATAAATAAATTAAATTTTTATTAAAATTATATTTAAATTATAAAAGCCCGTCGAAAAAACTTTTCTAAATCGCCCTGAAAATCGCTTTACAGAAAATCTAAAATAGAGTATACTGAAACTTGATTGAAATTATTTAATCATATATTTTATTTTATAGCGGCTTTATAATTTATATATAATTAAATTGATATTTGTAACGGATAAGTTATTATAATACGCGTATGGATGGGAGAGGCGGTGTTCATGTGGACGAATTTACCAGAAGATTTCATATTTCAGGTGAAAAAGACGCGGAAATTCATAGTATTTTATCCGCCGTATATCAGGCTCTGGAAGAAAAAGGCTATAATCCGATTGATCAGATTGTCGGGTATATTCTGTCCGAGGACCCGACTTATATTACCAATCACAAAGGGGCGCGGACTATGATCCGAAAAATCGACCGGGATGAGCTTTTGCATGTTTTAGTGCGGACTTATCTCAGCCAGCCGCCGTTTGATACGGATAAAAATGAAAAATAAAAGAAATAAAATAAATAATATCTAAACGATATTTGACAACGGGCGTTTTATCCCGTATAATATTATTTACGCTTTTTTATGCGCGGGAGATATATTATGCTTGACGTTCGATCTATTTTATACGC
>CAJOFP010000244.1 GCA_905233795.1 uncultured Oscillibacter sp.
TTTCATTTTCCAAGGCAATGGTTTGAAACCACCGCCTTTAGGCGGTAATTACTTTCAGTAGCCCCTTTTTCTATCGTGAAGAATGTGATATACTGTATCAGAAAGGGGCTGACGTTATGATGGCGAGATACAGAAGCGGAAGCCATACGGTGTATGATATTAAATATCACTTCGTATGGATTACCAAGTACAGATATGCTATATTACGGGGAAATATCGCGGTACGCTTGCGGGAATTGCTGAGACAGGGATGCGACGCGAAAGGGCTGGAAATTATCAGAGGAAATATCAGCAAAGACCATGTGCATATGCTATTGTCATGCCCGTCCACAATGGCTCCAAGCCAAATAGCGCAGTATTTGAAAGGACGCTCGTCTCATCTTCTTCAGGATGAGTTTCCGGGACAGCATATGTGGGCTCGCGGATATTTTTGCGGGACTGTGGGGCAAGTGGATGAGGAAACTATCAGAAACTATGTGGAGAATCAAGGTCATGAGGAAGAAAAGAATTTCACAATCGCAGACGCGTAACTGCTTTCAGCAGTCCTCTAAGCGGACTTTTAGTCTGTTATGGAAACGGGCTTCCAGCCTGAACGGACTTTCAGTCATAGTAGTCTGGCTTTCAGCCTGAGCGTGACTTTCAGTCGCTCTTTAATCCACCGGCTTTAGCCGGTGGTTATTGAATTTTTGAAATCGTTATAAGGAGAAATCATGACGAAATCGGAATTGTTAAACAAAGCGAATAGTTTGCCGCTATTGCCGGGCGTGTATTTAATGCTGGACAAATCGGGTAAAGTGATATATGTAGGCAAGGCGAAAAAATTAAAAAATCGCGTCAGTCAATATTTTCAGGAAAACGCGAATCACAATGAAAAAACGCGGCGCATGGTCGAACGCGTTGAGAATTTCGAGACGATTATAGTAAACAGCGAATTTGAGGCGTTGACGCTGGAAAATTCGCTGATTAAACGGCATAATCCCAAGTATAATATTTTATTAAAAGATGACAAGGGCTATCCGTTTGTGAGACTGACGCGGGGGGAGTATCCCAGATTTGAATTGGCGGCGAAGCGTGAAAACGACGGGGCGCGTTATTTCGGCCCGTATGGCGGACGCGGTGAAACCCGGAACGCTTTAAACGCGTTATTGGCGGCGTTGAAACTGCCGACTTGCAATCGCAAATTTCCGCGTGATATAGGACGCGAACGGCCTTGTTTAAATTATCATATGGGACGTTGTGACGGCTTTTGCAGAGCTGAAATGACGCGAGAAGTTTATAATGATCGCATGGAACAGGCGGTAAAAATATTAAAAGGCGAATCGCGGGAATTATTGAGAGAATTAAAATATAATATGGAACAGGCGGCGGAAAATTTAAATTTTGAACAGGCGGCGCAAATCCGGGATAAAATACAGGCTTTGAAAGCGTTGTCCAAAAAACAGAATGTCATAGCGGGCTTATGTACGGACACGGATATATGGGGCTTGTATCTGGGCGAGGGCGTTGGTTGTTACGCGGTTTTGCATATCGAGAACGGCGATTTAATAGGCCGCGAAACGGAGTATTTCAAGACGCCGCTGGACGAATCGGAATTTGATATGCTGGCGACGTTGACAGCGCGTTATTATTTGTCGAAATCTATCCTGCCGCGGGAAATTTTACTGCCGGAAACGCGGACGGATGAATGGAATGATAATGATTTAAATAATCATGATTTAGAAAATTTAAATAATTTAAATAATTTAGATAATTTATATAATAGTATGTCGGACGCGTTATCGGCGCGGGCGGGGTATAAAATCCGGGTACGGGTTCCGAAACGGGGCGAAAAAGCGGATTTGTTAAATATGGCGCGTCAAAACGCGGTACAGGAATCGAAGCGTATTGAATCCGAAACGGAACATGAAAGCTATACCCTCCGGGCGTTGGCGGGGATGTTGAATTTAGATCACACGCCGAAACGGTTGGAATCTTATGATATATCGAATACGGGCGGACGCGATATAGTAGCGTCGATGGTGGTATATAACGGGACAAAGCCGCTGAAATCGGCGTACAGGCGTTTTCATATCCGGGACTTGGAAAGTCTGCCGGATGATTACGGGTCTATGCGGGAAGCGTTAAGACGGCGATTGCAGCGGGCGAAAGACGGCGACGAAAAATTTTTGCCGTTGCCGGATGTATTTTTCATCGACGGCGGCGCGGTACACGCGAATATAGCGCGGGAAGTTTTACGCGAATTTGATTATAATATTCCGGCGTTCGGCATGGTGAAAGACGACAGACACAGAACCCGCGCAATCATGACGCCGGACGGGGAGGAAATCGGGATTGTAAATAATCAGGCCGTGTTCGCGCTGATTGGCCGCATACAGGAAGAGACGCATAGATTCGCCATTACTTTTCATCACGAGAGCCACACGAAAAGCGCGATAAAATCAAGATTAGATAACATACCGGGTATCGGGACGAAACGCAAGGCGATTTTATTAAAATATTTTAAAACAATCAAAGCGATAGAGAACGCGGAATTGGACGAATTATATAAAATTTTACCGCGTCCGGCGGCGCAATCCGTTTGGGAATATTTTCACCCGGACACGGTAAAATAAAATATAATAAAATATTATATTATTTCTCGAATAAATCAGCGTGAGAACCGGTACGATATAGAAGAAGCTCGTTTTCTTGATAACGATATATTAACAGCCAGTCAGGCTCTATATGGCATTCCCGATAACCGATGTAATTGCCTGTTAAATTATGATCGGAATTTTTAAGAGGCAATTTCTCCGGGATTCTCAAAATATCCACAATCTTTTCCAATCGATCTATTTTATAATGACGCTTTACACAGCTTTTGAAATCTCTTTTGAATTGAGAGGAATAGCGCACATCTATCATGAGTTAATCCTCCATTAATTCAGAGAAAAGCCGCTCCGTACTTCCGGCGAATCGATACCCGCCGCCGTTATCCAGTTCTTTGAACGCGGCCAGCGTTTTGGCGTTCGGGGTCTCGTCGGGAATGACGGCTTCCCGCAGATAGGCGATAATGGCGTATAAATTACTCTCCGGGATTTGATCAATCAGGCTTTTCGCCAAGTCTCTTTCACTCACGCATTTTCACTCCTTTTATTTGTATTTTCGTTGACGCGAAAAAATAAAATATTATATTATCGCAACAGACGAAGCAGTTTTTTGTCAAACGTCGCCACTTCCAGATTATCT
>CAJOFP010000245.1 GCA_905233795.1 uncultured Oscillibacter sp.
CATGGATTAAAATAAAAAAATAATTTACGAGCCCTCGTAGCTCAGTTGGATAGAGCGTTCGCCTCCTAAGCGAAAGGCCACGCGTTCAAATCGCGTCGAGGGCGCCATACCGGCCATTTTTCCCGTTGGCCGGTTATTTTTTATATTTTATTAATATTTATTTTATTTATTTTTATATTTATTTTAATTTTTAAATTTTATAATAATTATATATATTATTAAAAAAATATATATAAATTATGATTATAATCAAGTAATATATGGAAAGGGGATGGACGGATTGCGCGCTTTGGTGGTGGAAGATGAAAAACGTCTGGCGGAGACGGTCGGGGATTTACTGCGCATGGACGGTTATATTACGGATATTTGTCACGACGGCGAAAGCGGTCTGGATAACGCCCTGAGCGGCATTTATGACGTGTGTGTGCTGGATATTATGCTGCCCAAACTGGACGGTTTTGAAGTCCTGCGGCGTCTGCGCCGGGAGGGAAGCGGACTGCCCGTGTTATTATTGACGGCGCGTTCGGATGTGGCGGATCGGGTGCGCGGTCTGGACAGCGGCGCGGATTATTATTTATCAAAGCCGTTCGAGCCTAAAGAACTGGTCGCCTGTGTGCGGGCTTTGACGCGCCGTCAGCCGGAAATCCGGGAGACAAGCGTGATCGAGTACGGCGATTTAAAACTGGATAAAAACGGCTTGTTATTAAAACGCGGAGAGCGTGAAATTCGATTAAGCCGGAAAGAATATGGCTTGATGGAATTATTAATGCTGAACCGTGAACGGGCGTTAGACAAAGAAACGATGTTATTAAAAGTCTGGGGCTATGAATCCGACGCGGACGAAAACAGCGTGGAAGTTTATATCTCGTTTCTGCGCCGCAAACTGGAACACCTGCGCTCAAGCGTACATATCCGCACAATACGCATGGTCGGATATTGTCTGGAAAAGGGCGAAGATAATAATTAATTAAAATAATAATTAATATTAATAAAATCATGAATTTAAAAAAATTTAAAAATTTAAAAGAATCTAAAAAAGCGGTTTCGCGGGATGACGGGGAAATCATGCTTCGTAAATTGCGAATTAAATTTATCTGCATTTGCATGGTTTTAGTGACGATATTAGTCAGCCTGATGATTTACACGTCATTCATATCGGCGCGGCGGAATCTGGAAGCGGTCAGCGCGGACGTGTTAAACAGGGCGATGCACGAAAAGCCCAGTAATAAAAAAGAGCCGCCGGATTTTGATTTTAATCAAAAACGCATGGCGCTGCCGTATTTCACAGTGGATATTATCAACGGCTCGGAATATCTCGCCGGGGGGACGTATCCCGAATTGGAAAACTCGGCTTTGTTATCCGCGATTTTAAAAGAATGTTTACAGCGCGATAAAAAATCCGGGATTTTAGAGCGTTACGGTCTGCGTTATCTGCGCGTCGACAACGGATTTGCAATCAAAATCGCGTTCGCGGATATGTCAATGGAACTGGCGACGTTACGCCGGATGTTCGCGTCATGGATTGTCATGGCATTGGCTATTCTGCCGATGATTCTGGGCTTATTAATTTTATTATCCGGCTGGGCGGTGGAACCGGTGGCGAAAGCGTGGCGGCGTCAGCGGATTTTCCTGTCCGACGCGTCCCACGAGTTAAAAACGCCGCTGGCCGTGATTTTATCTAACGCCGCTTTACTGGAAAACGCGTTGAATTTATCTGATTTATCCGATTCTCCCGCGCTCCCGGACGCGAATAATAATATAAATAATAATCACGCGCCGGAAAATAATAATATAAAAAATAATAATAATTACGCGCCGGAAGAAAATATAAATATAAATAATAATCACGCGCCGGAAGAAAATATAAATAATAATATAGATAATACGCAAATGGCGCGATGGGCGGGGAATATCGCGGCGGAATCGCGGCGGATGAAAAATCTTGTGGAAGAGATGTTAATTCTGGCGCGTTCGGACAGCGGCGTCATATCCGGGAATTTGCGGGATGTTTGCTTGTCCGATACGGCGGCGGATTGCGCTTTGTCGTTTGAAACGCTCGCTTTTGAGTGCGGCAAATCGTTGCGATACGAAATCGCGCCGGATGTGACTGTCACGGGCGACGAGGAAAAATTATATCGTTTAATATCAATCCTGCTGGACAACGCCGTGAAATACGGCGCGGAAAACGGCGTAATATTATTATCGCTTGAAAAAACGGATAAACAGGTTAAATTATGCGTATCCAATCCGGGCGAACCCATACCGCCGGAACAATTAAAGCATTTGTTTGAGAGATTTTACCGCGCTGACGCGTCCCGGAGCGACTCAACCGGTTTTGGCTTGGGATTGAGTATCGCCGCCGCGATTGCCAAAGAACATAAAGGCGCGTTACGCGTCGAAAGCGACGAAATATCCACAAGATTTTTATTTTCCATGCCGATAAAAAAATAAATAAATATAAATATATATAAATAAATTAATATAAATAGCGAAAGGCGGATAAAAAATGTTTGAGGGGATGTCGGATGGCGTAATTGCCGCGCTGATCGGCGGAGTTCTGACGTTTATCAGCGTGATTGTCACGGCGTTATTTCCGCTTTTGAACGGGTTGATAAAATCGAGAATGACGGCGCGAGAGACGGAAACCGGCGCGGCGGCGAAATCCAAAACGGGCGGGACTATCCTGACCGGAAATCAGGACGCGTCCAGCGATATTAAAAAATCAAAAAAATCAAAAAAATCAAGAGAATTAAAAAATTTAAAATATCAAACGCCTTTTCTTTCCCGTCTTTGCTTGATAACGCTTGCCGCCGGACTGTTTTTGACCGTGATTTTCTCCCTCGCGTTTCAACATCAGGCGCGGCAAAACGTAAAAAATATGTTATATAACAGCCCGGATTTTTATATAAATATGGGAGCTCAGGACGCCGAAACGGAATCG
>CAJOFP010000246.1 GCA_905233795.1 uncultured Oscillibacter sp.
TAAAGAACTTGTCAAGCACAAGATCACGGACGTTCTGGGCTGCGATCACAAGGCGTTTTAATTTAAATTAATTCATTTTAATTAACGCCGAAAATTAAAATTATAAACTCCCGGAAGTGTAAACGCTTTCGGGAGTTTCATTATTTTATTTATAGGCATTATAATTTATCGCCTCATAATATTTATAATTATATTATATTTATAAAAATAATAGATTAAATAATATATTATAACTTATGATATACTACATACAACATACGACTTATGTATTAAAATTTATAATTTATAAAAACAATATATCAGGCTCTTGCATAAATCAAAAGCCTGATATTTGGATATTTTTATATTAATATATTAATTTAATTTTAATTTAACGCCTGATCTATATCGGCGATTAAATCCGCCGCGTCTTCCAATCCGCAGGAATAACGGATCAAATCGGGGGAGACCCCGGCGGCAATTAATTCGTCATCGTTCATTTGACGGTGGGTTGTGCTTGCCGGATGCAGACAGCAGGTTCGGGCGTCGGCGACATGGGTTTCAATCGCCGCGATTTTTAACTTGCTCATGAAACGCTCGGCGGCGTCCCGTCCGCCTTTGACGCCGAAACTGACCACGCCGCAAGAGCCGTTCGGGAGATATTTCTGTCCAAGCTGATAATATTTATTATTTTTCAGACCGCAATATTGCACCCATGTAATTTTATCGTGCTGATTTAAAAACTCGGCGACGGCTTGCGCGTTTTCACAGTGGCGTTTCATGCGTACATGCAGGCTTTCCAGTCCCAAGCCCAATAAAAACGCGTTCTGCGGCGATTGAATGGACCCGAAATCGCGCATTAATTGCGCCGTCGCTTTCGTGATATACGCGCCGCCAAGCCCGAAACGCTCCGTATACGTCACGCCGTGATAGCTTTCGTCCGGCGTACACAGACCGGGGAATTTATCGGGATATTTCGTCCAGTCGAATTTGCCGGAGTCTACAATACAGCCGCCGACCGCCGCGCCGTGTCCGTCCATATATTTTGTCGTCGAATGCGTGACAATATCCGCGCCCCACTCGAACGGGCGACAGTTAATCGGCGTGGCGAACGTGTTGTCTATTACTAACGGCACGCCGTGGGCGTGTGCGGCGCGCGCGAATTTTTCTATATCTAATACAATCAAAGCCGGATTCGCAATCGTCTCGCCGAATACGGCTTTTGTATTGGGACGAAACGCGGCGTCGAGTTCCTCCGGCGTACAGTCGGGGGAGATAAACGTAAAATCAATCCCCATGCGCTTCATCGTGACGGCGAAAAGATTATACGTCCCGCCGTAAATCCCGGACGAGCTGATCACATGATCGCCGCTGGAGGCGATATTAAAAATAGAATAAAAACTGGCGGCCTGTCCCGAAGAAGTCAACATAGCCGCCGTCCCGCCCTCTAATTCGGCGATTTTCGCGGCTATATAATCATTTGTGGGATTTTGCAGGCGCGTATAAAAATAGCCGTTGGATTCCAGATCAAATAATTTTCCCATTTCGGCGCCGGTGGCGTATTTAAACGTCGTGCTTTGTATAATGGGAACCTGACGCGGCTCGCCGTTGCCCGGCGTATAACCGCCCTGTACGCATTTCGTCCCGATTCCGTGTCCAGACATTTCAGACATTTTAAATTCTCCTCCTGATAAAATAATAAAAAATAATAAAATTTAAATAAAATTATTATAAATATAATAAATAATAAACCAATACGCTGTCAAGTGGAATTTGCGTTTATAAATATTATATAAATATGCAAGAGGGAAGGGAATGTCGTAATTACTCCGGTTCTTTCACGCGTTTTACTTTCGATAACGGATTCGCTTTCGCCGCCACGCGCAACGCCTCATTGTCGATATGCGTGTAAATTTCCGTGGTATTCAAATGCTCGTGGCCCAGCACTTCCTGAACCGCCCGTATATCAACGCCGTTCTGTAACATTAAAGTCGCGGCTGTGTGACGGAGCTTGTGTGACGAATATTCGCCCAAACCGACGGATTTTAAATGATTTTTAACCAGTTGATGGACGCCTGACCGACTGATTCGCCGCTGTCTCTCAGATAAGAACAGGGCGTCGGCGTCGCGTCCCTCAATCGACTGACGAACTTCAAGCCAATCCCGCAAGGCATCCTGACACGCGTCGTTTAATATTAACATTCTGGTTTTTCCGCCTTTGCCGAGTACCCGCAGATTTTCCCCTTGTATATCTTTTATATTTAACCCTATTAATTCAGAAATTCGCAATCCGCAATTCAAGAACAGCGTCAAAATGCAATAATCGCGTTCCGGGTTTCTACAACTTACGTTAGACAACAAACATAAGCTATCTTCAAGAGTCAAATACTTGGGGATAGATTTTTTCAGGCGAGGGGAGTCAACCTCTTTCGCCGGATTGTTTTCAATCTGATGTGTTTTCGCGCTTAAATAGTTATAAAAAGAGCGAATCGCGGCTAATTTTCTGGCTCTGGACGCCGCGTTCAGACCGTAATCCGATTTTGCGCTGTTGGGATGGCGGATTCTTTCACGGCTGAGATAGAGCATATAATTATAAATATCGCGCAAATTGACGGACGCGACGAAATCAAGATCAATATCCGAAATTTCAATCTCATTGGGATTTTTATCTTTCAGATTTTGATCGCGTTCACGTTTCAAAAATCTGAAAAAATTTCTCAAATCCAGAAAATATTCATCTACAGTCAGTTTTGAATGCGCTTGAATTCTTTCGTGATAGGCGAGAAAATCCCGCAGAATCTGCGGAGCCTCCTGATAATCCATTTTTTATTTCCTTTCTTGTGATTTTTGCAAATATACGAATAAATAAAAATCTCAATATAGAACAAAATTATTATTTTGTTCTATGTTTTTGAATCGCCAAAAACGGCGGTTCCGGCTTCGGCGACGCTTCTCCCC
>CAJOFP010000247.1:0-414 GCA_905233795.1 uncultured Oscillibacter sp.
GTATTGGCATAGGGGTTTTTCGCGTCGTCCTCCGGCAATCCAACTTCTAAACCGACAAACCCGCCAACCGCCACGCCGTCCCCTACCGCTACGCCATCCCCTACCGCGACAGCCACTCCCACTCCAACCGCTACCCCTATTCCAACATTCACCCCAACTCCTACTTTTACACCCACGCCTACATCCACCCCAGTCCCCACAGTTACCCCCACGCCGGTTCCCACATCGACGCCAACGCCCGCGCCAACTCCAACCCACACGCCCACAGCCGTTTCCACGCCTGTCCCGATAACGCCGACAGACGCGCCGAAATATGATTCCACCGTCACGCCGACGCCCGACAGCAAAATTCGGGAAAACGGCGTCTATGATTCCAAAAACGATGTGGCTCTATATCTCCGGATTTATCATCAT
>CAJOFP010000247.1:497-4247 GCA_905233795.1 uncultured Oscillibacter sp.
CGAGTGCGATATTAATACAATCGGCGCGGCGGATCGCGGTTCCGAACGTCTGGTCTATTCCGACGACGGCTTGATTTATTATACCGGCGATCATTTCGAGACTTTTACCATGCTCTACGGCGAGGAACTTCTCACAGACGAGGAGTTCAAAAATTCCCGCGTTCATTCCGCTCCCGTCATCGCCTCATCCCCCACGCCGTCCGATTTAAATTCAAATTCAAATTTAAATTCCAACGCCGATCCGCTTCTATTATCTATCCATGAAAACGGCGTTTATAATTCCAAAAACGACGTGGCTTTATATCTTCATCTCTATCGCCATCTGCCGGATAATTACATGACCAAAAAACAGGCGGAAAAATTACTTGACTGGACCGGCGGGCCTTTATCCATTTACGCCCCCGATATGGCGATTGGCGGCGATTCGTTCGGCAATTACGAGGGGATTCTCCCAACCCGTCATGTCTATTACGAGTGCGATATTAATACAATCGGCGCGGCGGATCGCGGTTCCGAACGTCTGGTCTATTCCGACGACGGCTTGATTTATTATACCGGCGATCATTTCGAAAATTATAAAAATTAAAATTATAATTTATATAATTTTATAAATTATCCGCCCGATCCGCGATTTATTATTTTATATTTATAATATTTATATTCTGGAAAGGCTGACATATTTCATGCTGTTTAACTTGCTTCCGGTTTCGCCTGATTTGCCGATTTTGGCCGCGCATATTTTGGCGGCGGTTCTGCCGTCCGTTTATCTCCTGCGCTATATCTACCGTCATGACACCGTGGAACCGGAACCGCCCGGCTTATTGTTCAAACTCTTAATCTTCGGCGTGTTGGCGGCGTTGTGCTGCGGATTTCTGGAAAGAATCGGCGACGCCCTTTTAATGAAATTGATACCGCTTGACAGTCGGGCTTATACGATTTTATTCGCGTTTCTGGTCGTCGCCGCCGTGGAAGAGGGTACAAAATTTATATTTTTAAAATTCGGCACATGGCGCGATAAAGAATTTAATTATTTATTCGACGGCGTGGTTTATTCCGCGTTCGTCTCGCTGGGTTTCGCCGCGTTTGAGAATATTCACTATGTTTTTAATTACGGCTTGTCCGTGGCCCTCGCCCGCGCTTTACTGGCTATACCCGGTCACTTGTCATTTTCGATTTTTATGGGCGTTTACTATGGCCGCGCCCGCCTGTACGCGAATAGAGGCAACCGCGCCGCGTCAAAAATCAATCTTCTTTTCGGTTATCTATTCGCAACCGTCCTGCACGGTTTCTATGACACCTGCGCCATGTTAAGCACAATGTTTTCAACCATCTTATTTTTAATTTTTATTATCCTCATGTTCACGGCGGCGTTCAGAACCCTGAAACGCGAGTCCAGCCGTGACGCGCCGATTATTTCACGTTACAAATAAAATATAAATAATATATTTTAATCTCAAATCTCAATTTATTTTCAATTCACGCTTATAAAAAATAAAATATAAAATTTATATATAAATATCATAATATTCATAAAAATTTTTATAATTTTATAATTTCAGGAGGCGGTATAAAATATGGGCGTATCGAATATCATTTCTTTACTCAGCGGAATCGCGTTGTTTCTATTCGGCATGTCCCTTATGGGAGACGGTTTAAAACGCGTCGCCGGGGGAAAATTAGAAGGCTTATTATATCGCCTTACCAGCAACAGTATAAAAGGCGTCGCGCTCGGCGCGGGCGTGACGGCGGTCATTCAATCATCCGCCGCTACTTCCGTCATGGTGATCGGCTTCGTCAACGCCGGCATGATGGGATTTCATCAAGCAATCGGCATTGTCTTGGGCGCGATACTCGGCACCAGCGCAACCGGCTGGATTATCTGTCTTTCCAGTATCAGCGGCGGAAACGGCTGGATTTCTTTACTCTCCACCGCTACTCTTACCGGGATTTTATCTATCACGGGCGTTTTAATCCGTACATTCGCCAAACGCGCCACTCATAGACACGTCGGCGATATTTTAATCGGCCTCGCTATTTTAATGCTCGGCATGACTACCATGAGCGGCGCCGTGGATCCGTTAAAAACAAATCAGGAATTTCTTAAAATTTTAACCACGTTTTCCAGTCCGATATTCGGCGTCATGGCCGGCGCGATTTTAGCCGCCGTCTTGCAAAGCGCGTCCGCCGCCGTGGGTATTTTACAGGCTATCGCCGTTACCGGTTCCGTTACCGGGGCCGTCGCGCTGCCCATGTTATTAGGCATCGCAATCGGCTCGTCCGTACCGGTATTAATGGCGGGAAGCGGCGCCGGAACCGGCGGCAAACGGACTTCCATTACCTATCTTTTAATTACAATCTTAGGCGCGATCTGGATTTCCGTCCCGTTTTATTTATGCGACGCCGTCTTTCATTTCGCGTTTTTAGACGCCGCTTTTAATATGTTTCAAATCGCGGCGTTAAATACGCTCTGCCGTTTGATCATGCTTGTGATTTTAATCCCCCAGATTAATCTTTTAGACAAAATCGCGTGTAAATTAATCCCAAGCGATCCTGAGGACGCCGAGGACGAAGGACAAAACGCCGGACCGGTATTTGAGGAACGCTTTATTAAATATCCCGCGCTGGCGCAGGCGCAATGTCAGGACAGCTTAGCCAAAATGGCGCGTCTGACGCGGAAAAGCATACTCACCGCGCTGGATGCCACACATGACTATAACGCGAAATTACTGGAAAAAACCGCGAATCTTGAAAAACGTATCGACCGTTATGAAGATTCTATGGGGAATTATATTTTAAAAATCACGAAAAACGAGTTAAATTCCACGCAAAATCGAACATTTACAAGATTTTTACACATGATCAGCGATTTAGAACGTATCAGCGATCACGCCTTGAATATCGCGGAGATTGGCCGCGAAATTAATGAAAACCGGCTCCAATTTTCAGACAGCGCGCAATCCGAGTTAAACACTTTACAGGCCGCTTTGACGGAAATTTTAAACCGCGTCGTGGATTTAATCGCCTTAGGGACTTCCGATTCCAATGACGCGTCGGCGCGGGATAAGGCGAAAACCCTCGCGGAAACGATTGACCCATTGGAAGAAGTGATTGACCGAATCTGTGAAGATATGAAACGCAGAGAAGTGGAACGGATGAAATCCGGTTCGGGTTCGCTGACGGAAAGTATCGCTTTTAATGATCTCATCACTAACTGTGAACGCGTGTCCGACCATTGCGACAATATCGCGTTAGCTGTCATGGAAGAAAACTCGTTCCAGTTCCACGCGTCTCACGCTTATATGAAAAATTCCGCAAGCAATTCGCTTTGGAAAACGCGTCCGCGAAATCGTAATTAAATTAAAATAATAAAAATTCCCCGCCGCGCAAGTTTCGACGGGGCATTTTTTATTCGACGACGGCAAACGGGTTCTTTACGATGTCAAACCGGATATTGAAAAACTGCCCGGTTATTCGCTTCTGCGTGATATACAAGGTCTGTTCCAACAGGTTCAGTTAGACACAAGCCGCACTTGCGTCTATTGGAATGAAGATATAGATTTGCCCAGCGACGCCATATATGAATACGGCGTCCCCGTATCAAATAATATCAGCGCATAAATTAATATTGCGTATTTTATAATAAAAATAAAAAAATTCCCCGCCATACAAGTTTCGACGGGGGATTTTTTTATTTTTTTAATTTTCATGCGCTTTCACCGCACTGTCCTCGAATAAACTTTCCATAGGGAC
>CAJOFP010000248.1 GCA_905233795.1 uncultured Oscillibacter sp.
TTGAAAAAACGCGCTGAAAAATTATATTATAATCGCCGCCGTTTTCCTGTCCCAACGCCGTTTGATTTCATGCCCGCGTCGCCTCGATGAGAATTGCAAGATTATTCGCCATCGCGTCAAGATATGTCGCGCCGTTTTCTATATCCCGCGCCGTCACAGACTGCATAGAATCCATTTGTAAAATCCGGGCGGATTTCGCGGCGGTATTCTCTATAATCGTCCTTGCGATTTTCCCGTCGCTGTTTTCAATCGTCAAAACGCTTGATAAATTTAATTCATCCGTTTTATTCGCCAAAAATATAACCGTCTCAAAACTGGCTTCCGTCTCGGCGGAACAGCCGACAAACGCCGCGTAATAATCCAATCCGTAATCGTCCGTTAAATAGCGAAACGGGAACCGATCGCCAAATAAAAGCGTTTTCACGGGCGCGGCGTTTACGGCGTCGGCATATTGCGCGTCCAGCGCGTTTAATTTGTTAATATAATTTTCCGAGTTGGCGGCGTAAATATCCGCGTTTGACGGGTCTATTTTCCCCAGCGTTTCCGCGATATAATCACAGCAGACAGCCGCGTTTTTGAGAGACAGCCAAATATGCTCGTCATATTCGATTTCGTCCCCGTCATCTTTATTTTCTTCCGACTGCATACCTTCCACAATTTCCTCTTCTTTGACGGCGTCGCCCAGAATTTCCAATAAATTTATAATTTCCATATCATGATTGACCGCCGTTTTCAGAGCGTCCTCCGCCCATTCGTCGGACGCGCCGCCGATATAGATAAATAAATCACAGTTCGCTATTTTGATCATATCATCCACAGTAGGCTGATAATTATGCAAATCCACGCCGTTACTGAGAAGCAGCGTCAAGTTATAGTCAGTAGCGTCGCCCAGAATTTGCCTGACCCAGTCATATTCGGGGAAAATCGTCGTCACAATGCGCAACTGTTCGCCGCCGTCCGTATCTTCAACGCCGGTCGCGCTGGTTTCGCCAACGCCGATCGCGTTCGTATCGCCAACGCCGGGCGCCTCGGTTCCGGTGTTCGCGTTCCCGCCGCAACCGGTGAGAAGCGCGAAAATCAGAATAAACGGGAGAAACATCCGGATAAATTTCCGCGTATTTTTCATAAATAAAAAACCTCCAAGATATTTAATAAAATAGGAATAAAAATAGCCGTCTTAATTTGCGAACAATTCGCAAATTAAGATAGCGCTAAAATCAAATTATGTCAAGCGTATATTTTCACACAATTTTCATTTTTGTTTATTTTATCAATATTTCCCACTGTCAACAACTTAGGCTATAAATTTACTGCAAGGTAAGAGCCTGTTTAAAATCTTGTCCAATGGTTGAAATTGTTCTATTCTGTTAAAAAATCTGAAAAGAAAGGAGCATTGAAAAAATCCATGCCTTTTGGGAAACGCCGTCAAAAGTAAATTCCGTGAAATTCCACCGGAAACTCATTTCCCTCGTATTTGTACTGTTTTTTGAGGCGCTGGGCGCTAAACTTTTTCGAGCCCTTTTGCTTAACTTTCTACTTGACAGACACACTCTATTATGCTCTTATTGTCAATTTTTATATCATAATTGATTTGATTTTTGTGCGAATATACTAATTGACAG
Organism: uncultured Oscillibacter sp.; assembly: GCA_905233795.1. Lineage (GTDB taxonomy): Bacteria > Bacillota > Clostridia > Oscillospirales > Oscillospiraceae > Oscillibacter. Next base: position 1,623 of record CAJOFP010000248.1, read on the forward strand.
CATATATTTTTATAGATATAATAAATATATATTTATTTTCGCGTAAATTTGCGTATAAAAGACAAGCGGGAAAGGGAAAATCGTGAAAAAAAGATGGACGCTGATATTATGCGCGTGTCTCTTCCCGCTTATGATTTGGCTTTTCGTGATTTGTCCGGCGAATCCGACGGCGAATGATTTAAAACCGTTCAGCAATCAGGAACAAGTGATCGCGTCTATCCGTCAGGGATTGCGGGATCACGCGAAAAATATTACAGTATCTTTTTCTTGTCCGGCGCAAAATAATAATTATATTATCCGGGAAGATTTAATTGCGATGGCCGGGGATTGGATACAAGAGGCGATGAAAGAAACGGATAACGAGACCGAAGGGGATTATATTTATTATCAATACGGAGGTTATAAAATTTCCTGTTCCCGGTTCCAAAACGCGCAAGACGGGCGGTATGTTTATACAGTGCGGATTACGCCGCGTTATTATACTTATCTCGCGCAAGAAGAGACGGTATCGGAAAAGCTAAATGAAGTTTTTGATACTTTCGCGTTTTCAAACTCAGATTCGGATTATAAAAAAGCGCTTGCGATATATAACTATATCTGTCAGAACGTCAAATATGATGAAGTGCACAGGAAAAATATACACTATCATTTAAAATCAACGGCTTACGCGGCTTTGATACAAGGCGCGGCGGGCTGTCAGGGTTATTGCGTGACTTTGTATCGGATGTTTCGTCGGGCGGGGATTCCCTGTCGTATCGTCACGGGCATGGGATACGGAGAACGGGGCGCGGAGTTTCACGCGTGGAATATAGCGCGTGTAGACGGTCTCTGGTATTGCTTGGACGCCACTTGGGACGCGGGCAAATCGGAATCTCAATATAACTGGTTTCTTCGGGGTTCGGCGCGTTTCGACCGGCATATTCCCGGCGACGCCTTTTCCGATTGGGATATGGCCTATCCTCTTTCTCAGGAGGATTACGGCGATTTTTTAAGCATGAAGAGTTAGATTTATCTAACTATCTTGATTGATTCAAATCGGGGGTTTGAGTTGATTTTTTTAGATATAATAGTTAGATTTATCTAACTATCCTGACGCTTTTTCAGCGAAAGAAGCGTTTTTTCTGGCATAATTCTCCTTTTTCGATATATTTTGCCTTTTCGGGTAGGCTTATTTCATTGACAATAATATTTAAAAATATTAAAATATATGAGCAATTTTTGAAAAAATCGCATTTTAAAGTGCAAAAGGATGCAATGTCTGAACAGATTGTGGAAGAAAAAATCAAGGATGTTGA
>CAJOFP010000249.1 GCA_905233795.1 uncultured Oscillibacter sp.
CAAAGACGCGGAAATCGCCGCGCCCGCGCTGGGTACGAATATAATCACGCGGGAGATTCCCGGTCTTGGCGAAACCGCCGTGACAGGCGGTCCCATGAGCTGGCAGGCGGTTCTCCGGCGTCTGCTGGAACACGGTCAAAGCGTCGTTCTGGCGCGGCCCGATCCGGAACGCGGGCCGGACGCGCCGTATGAGATTATCAAAGAACGCGGCGCCGCCGATTTTATCCCGCTGAATATGGAAGTCACGCTGGACGGACGCCGCATGATCATTGACAGCGTGAATTATCAGACCGGAAAAGTATCCCTGAAAGACGCGGAATTACAGGGCTGGTATCCGGTTTTCCGCATGGAAAGCGTTTCGTTTGTGCGCGGTCTTGTGGAAGAAACGCGGAGGCGGGAACCGGAAGCCAAAGCCCGCGAACAACAGGTTGACCGTCTGTTGAACGCGGCGGCGCGACCTGTATCCGGTCGGAAGTCTCGCACTGACGCGCCGGAGCTTTCCGCTTCCGTTGAGAGCAACGACGGAAACAGCGTCGAAAACAGCGCGGGAAATATCGTCAAAAATAGCGGTGAAAGTAATTCACCGAAAAAAACGGAGTCACAAATTTCACTGTCTAATGGGGGACAGATGGAAATTGCCGTCGGCGAACAGACGGAACTTGCTCCAGTTATTGTTCCCTTGCCGGAAGATATAGAAATTGACGGCGGGCGGTTGGTGGAATCCGCCGCGGAACGAATGCGCCGCCGCGCCGCCGAACAGGAAGTCCGCGACCGCGCGTTCCCCGCTGAAACTGTTGTGGAAACGCTTAAAACCGGACAGAAACGGCGCAATTTTTACATCACGGATGAAAATCTTGGCGCGGGCGGTCAAAAGGCGAAATTTCAGAACAATATGGCGGCGATCCGTACTTTGAAACAGATCGAGGCGGAAAAACGTCTGGCGACGCCGGAGGAACAGGAAATTCTCTCCCGTTACGTCGGCTGGGGCGGACTGGCGCAGGCGTTCGACGAAAGTAACGACAAATGGGCGAAAGAGTACGCGGAACTGAAAGACGCGCTGACGCCGGAGGAATACAAGTCCGCCCGCGCCACCACACTGAACGCCCATTACACCACCCCGACTGTCATTCGGGCGATTTATCAGGCCGTGGAGAATATGAATTTCAAACCGGGAAATCTGCTGGAGCCGTCCATGGGCGTGGGAAACTTTTTCGGTCTGATTCCGGACAGTCTGTCGGGCGCGAAACTGTACGGCGTGGAGTTGGACAGTCTCACGGGACGCATCGCCAAACAGCTTTACCAGAACGCCGACATCACTGTGGACGGTTACGAGAAAACCGGTTTCCCGGACGATTTCTTCGACCTTGCCGTAGGCAACGTGCCGTTCGGCGAGTACAAAGTTCAGGACAAACGCTATGACCGTCAGAATTTGCTGATCCATGATTATTTCTTCGCCAAAACATTGGATAAGGTTAGACCCGGAGGAATTGTGGCGTTTATCACGTCCAAGGGGACGCTGGACAAGGCGAATCCCCGCGTCCGGGAAACGCTGGCGCAAAAGGCGGATTTGCTCGGCGCGATCCGTCTGCCGAACAACGCGTTCAAGGCCAACGCCGGAACGGAAGTCACCAGCGATATTTTGTTCTTCCAAAAACGCGACCGCGCCCCGGAACGTACCCTCAACCGCTATTTTCTGGATCATCCGGAAATGGTTCTGGGAAAAATGTCATTCTGGCGGAATATGTACGGCAACGAGACGGAAACCGCCTGTCTGCCCGTTGAGGGCGCGGATTTGTCCAAACAGCTTGCGGAAGCCATTACGCACATTTCCCCGCCGAACCGGGAACTGCTTCTGAGCGACGCGCCCGAAAAAGACGACGACGAGATAATTAAAGAAAGCGTTCCCGCCGATCCTGATGTGCGCAATTACAGTTTTACTCTGCGGGACGGGAAATTATATTTCCGGGAAAACTCCCGCATGAACCGCGTAAAACTGAACAAATCCCAGGAAGAACGGATAAAGGGCATGATTCCGATCCGGGACAGCGCCCGAAAAGTGATTGACCTCCAGCTGGACGGCGCGGACGACGCCGCCGTGAAAGCGGAACAGAGGCGTCTGAGCGGGCTTTACGACCGTTTCACCGCCAAATACGGGCTTCTGAGCGGTTCGGCCAACAAACAGGCGTTCGCGGAAGATTCCGCCTATCCTCTCTTATGTTCGCTGGAAGTTTTGAACGAGAACGGCGGGTTGGAACGCAAGGCGGATATTTTCACAAAACGGACCGTCCAGCATCATACGCCCGTGACCAGCGTGGACACGTCGGCGGAGGCGCTGGCGGTGTCCATCGGGGAAAAAGCCTGTGTCGATCTGGGCTACATGGCTTCTCTTATGGGCGGTTCGGAACAGATTCCCCGGATTGTCAAAGAACTGGAAGGGATTATTTTCAAAGACCCGAACACCGGTCCGTTCGATCTGGAAAGCGGCGGGGACTGCTGGTACAAGGGCTGGCAGACTGCGGGGGAATATCTCTCCGGCAATGTCCGGAAAAAGCTGACGGCGGCCCGCGCCGCCGCTGAAAACAATCCGGATTTGTCCGCGTCGGAAATCAGCGTCCGTCTCGGCGCGTCGTGGGTCAGCGTGGACGATTACCGGCAGTTCATGTACGAAACATTTCAGACCCCGTGGCGTCTGCGGGACAACAGGGTGGACTTGCTCTACTCCCCCGTCAGCGGCGAATGGAACGTCAAGGGCAAAAGTCTGGACAAGAATCTGTACACGACCATGACCTACGGAACGCAGAGAGTCAGCCCCTATTATATTTTTGAGCAGACTTTGAATCAGCGCGACGTGAAAATCTATGATTTGAAGCCGGACCCCGAAACCGGCAAGGACAAACGGGTTCTGAACGCGAAAGAAACCATGATCGCCCAGCAGAAACAGGAGGCGCTGAACGAGGCGTTCCGGGATTGGATTTTCAAAGAGCCTCACCGCCGCGAGCGGCTGGTTCGCAAGTACAACGATCTGTTCAACAACATCCGGCCACGCGAGTATGACGGGAGCCATATTCAATTTGTGGGCATGACGCCGGAAATCACACTGCGTCCCCACCAGCTGAACGCCGTCGCCCATATGCTTTACGGAAAAAACACCCTGCTTGCCCACTGTGTCGGCGCGGGAAAAACATTCGAGATGATTTCCGCGGCGATGGAATCGAAACGTCTGGGGCTGTGTTCCAAATCTCTGTTCGTCGTTCCCAACCATCTGACGGAGCAGTGGGGCGGCGATTTTTTACGTCTCTATCCCGGCGCGAAAATTCTGGTCGCCACACGCCGGGATTTTGAGCCGGCGCGCCGGAAACGCTTCTGCGCCCGGATCGCAACCGGCGATTACGACGCCGTGATTATCGGCCATTCGCAGTTTGAGAAAATCCCGCTTTCCCCGGAGCGGCAACGCGTCATTATTGAAGAGCAGATTGAGGAAATTGTGGAAGCCATCCGGGATGCCAAAGAGGAACGTCAGGAACGCTATACCATCAAGCAGATGGAAAAAACAAAGATGAATCTGGAGGACAGGCTGAAAAAACTGGCGGCGTCGGAGAAGAAAGACCGCGTGGTGACGTTTGAGGAGCTTGGCGTGGACCGTCTTTTTGTGGACGAGGCGCACGGATTCAAAAATTTGTTTTTGCACACAAAAATGTCAAATGTAGCGGGAATCGCCCAGACGGAGGCGCAAAAATCCTCCGATATGTTCGGAAAATGCCGCTACATGGACGAACTGACCGGGGGGCGCGGCGTTGTTTTCGCCACCGGTACGCCCGTCAGCAACAGTATGGTGGAGCTCTACACGATGATGCGCTATCTGCAATTTGATACCCTCTGCCGCAACGGACACCGGCATTTTGACAACTGGGCCGCGGACTTCGGGGAAAAAGTCACGGCGATGGAATTAAAACCGGAGGGCAGCGGATTCCGCGCCAAAACGCGGTTCGCAAGATTTTACAATCTCCCGGAACTGATCAGCATCTGGAAAGAAGCCGCCGACATTCAGACGGCGGATATGCTGAAACTGCCCGTCCCGGAGGCGGAAAGCGTTGTGGTTCAGACGGAGCCGAGCGAGTTTCAGAAAGAGATGGTCAAAAAATTGGGCGAACGCGCCGACGCCATCCGCAACGGCGGCGTGAAGCCTTATGTGGACAATATGCTGGCCATCACGGGCGACGGGCGCAAACTCGCGCTGGATCAGCGTCTGATGAATCCCATCCTGCCCGACGATCCGCTCAGCAAGGTCAACGCCTGCGTGAAAAATATCTTTGAGGTCTGGCGGGAAAGCGCGCCGATTCTGGGGACCCAGCTTGTGTTCTGCGATCTCTCCACGCCCCATTACGACGGTAATTTTAACGTCTACGACGATATTAAAAATAAACTGATCGCAAAAGGCGTTCCCGCCGAACAGATCGCCTATATTCACGACGCGGATACGGAATCAAAAAAATCGGAGCTGTTCTCCAAAGTGCGGAAAGGGCAGGTCCGCGTCCTGATCGGCTCCACGCAGAAGATGGGCGCGGGAACCAACGTGCAGGACCGCATCGTCGCCTCCCATGATCTGGACTGCCCGTGGCGGCCCGCGGATTTGGAACAGCGCGCCGGACGTTCTTTACGGCAGGGCAATATGAATCCCAAAGTGAAAATGTTCAAATACGTCACAAAAGGCACGTTCGACGCTTATAACTGGGGTCTGGTGGAGAACAAACAGAAATTTATCGGACAGATTATGACGGGAAAATCCCCGGCGCGATCCGCCGAGGACGTGGACGCGACCGCGCTTTCCTACGCCGAGGTCAAGGCGCTGGCCACCGGCGACGACCGTATCCGCGAGAAAATGGAACTGGACGTGCAGGTCGCAAAATTAAAAGTCCTGAAATCGAACCATACCGCGCAGAAATATCAGCTTGAGGACCGCGTGATACAATATTATCCGCGTGAAATCGCTCAGGAACAGCTTATGATTGAGGCGATGTCCGCCGATTTGCCGATTGTCCGGCGGAATCCGGTGAAAGACGACGCCTTTTCCATGACGATTCAGGGACAGGTCTACACGGAGCGCAAGGCGGCGGGCGAGGCGATTATTAAAATCCGCGCGGGCGTCACGGATCCGGACGCCGTGATTGATCTGGGCGAATATCGGGGCTTTCCCATGCGGGTCACGTTCGACGGGGATAAATTCAAAGTCAACATGAAGCGGAATCTGACCTATACCGCCGAACTGTCCAATGAACCGGTGGGAAATATTGTCCGCATTAACAACGCGCTGGAACGGATTTCGACGGATTT
>CAJOFP010000250.1:0-652 GCA_905233795.1 uncultured Oscillibacter sp.
CCCGGTTGCGAACAAAATAAACATCTGGGTATAATAGCCCCGCGGTCTGGAATCTACGACAATTCCAGTGCGTTGAGCATCGTTCTTACTCGGCGTAGGGCATACGGGTATTGCTGGTACCTGTCGCCTACCGCTCTTTATGTTTCGTAATTGTATGTTAGCATATGTTTCAAGAAATTGCAAGCCTTTTTTTAAAATTTTTGAAAAATTCATAATTGTAATGATTTGTCACTTTTGTTACGGAATTGTCATAAAATCCCCGTCACGTCTTGCGCGGCGGGGATTTTTGATTTTTTAAAATTTATATCTTTTCCAGCAGTTTTCTGACGGCGGCTATATTTTGCGATTCCATATCGCGCAGACGGGAGACGGCGCGGGCCTGTTCCTCCGGCTTGTCCATTTGGGCGGCGGCGCGGTCGATTAAATTTTTTAAATTCTCAATCTCGACTTTGTCTAAATCTATAAACAATTCCTGTCCCAGATAGCGCAGAAAAGCCGATACTTTGGGATCATATACCACGCCGATTAAGGGAATACCCTGTCCGGCGGCGAAGATTAAGGCGTGCAGACGCATGGAGATAATAATTTTCATACGCGATAACGCGCCGATAATCGTCCCGGCGTTTCCGGCGTCGTCCAGAAAGAAATAGGG
>CAJOFP010000250.1:712-8647 GCA_905233795.1 uncultured Oscillibacter sp.
TGCCAAACGCCGGGATTTTTTTGTCAAATCCTTTCCAGTCGCGTAAGGCTATGCAGATATATTCGCCACGCGGCGGGATTCCGGCGCGTTGAAAAATCGCGTCGATTTCAGCTTCCGGCGCGGGTTTTAAACTCAAAGCCGGGTCAGCCGATAAAATAATTTCAGGCTTTGTCACGCGCAGTTCCCGCAATTCGCGTAAAGAATCCGATTCGCGCAGAGTAATCATATCCACGGAATGATTTAAAATTTTACGGGTCAGACGCCGGTCGCCGCGATATTTCACGGGGCCTATCCCGCAGCCGTACATTAAGACGCGGCAGTGATGTCTTTTCGCCGCCCAGAGCGTATATAAATAATATAATAAACTACGGCGGCTGGTGGCGTCTTGGATTAAACTTCCGCCGCCGTTGATATATAACGCCGTATTTTTCAAAACCCGGTGAATGCCGGGGAAGTCGAACATATAGAGCGCTTTCACTTGATATTGCTCGGCGGTCTCTTCAGGATTGCGGGACAAAACGGTAATATCGGCGTCCGGGGCGGCCTCCCGGACTTGGCGCAAAATCGCGGTTAAAATCGCCTCGTCGCCGGAATTGCCCAATCCGTAAGCGCCGCAGATTAAAATTCCGGTTCGTTTTGATTTTTCCAATATCTTTTCACGCGATTTTTCCGGATTTTCTTCCGGCGTTTTTTCACGCGATTTTTTATTATTTATTTTATTATTTTTTAAATCTTGATTCAAGTTCTTTGACCTCATAGCGGGTCCTCCTGATCCTGAACGGATTTGAATTTTGGATTTGAATTTTGATTTCAATCCGGGTTCAGGAAAGCCCTAAAATCCGGTTTAACGACTGTGTAATAGCGGCGTTATACGCGCTTAAATTATTATAAATTTTACGCTCCGGTTTCGCGGCGTGAATCAACGCTTCAGGTATATTCTCATATCCAGCGATACCGGGATTATACGGCTCCAGATTTTTGGAAATATATAACGGCAATCCCAGCGCCTGCGCCTCCCGAATGACCATGCCTTGCCCCTCATAGCGCGATGTCAGGACAAACCCGTCCATTTTGTCCATATAGCAAAACGGATTGGCTTGATTCCCCAAAAGCGTGATATTATTTTTTAAATCTAAATTTTTAATCTGATTTTCCAGCGCGGATTTGTCCGGGCCGTCGCCAATTAAATAAAAATGAAAATCGCGCCGTGTTTTTTTCACTTGCGCCAGATAATTGACCAATAAATCATAGCCTTTCTGATGGCAGATTCTACCCACGGAACAGAGATTTAATTTTTCCGGGTCGGGATGAAAATCCACGGGCAAGTCTTTTTTACGGAAAATTTCTTCCGTGTCTATATGATTGGGAATCGGCGTAATGGATTTGTCTTGAATACCCGATACTTTGCGGAAACCGTCGATAATGCCGGGGGAGACCGCCGCGAACTCGTCATAATAATTTAATTTATTCTTGAAAAAATGCCATAAAATCCGATATTTCGGCTCGTTTTTTAATTTAATTTCCATATCATTGTGAATCCACATGATTTTTTTTCGGGCTTTCGATTTTAAAACGCCGACGGCGCACGCGTTTTGATAACTGTTAAAATCCACGGCGACATCATAAAAGCGTCCTTGGGTGACATCTCTCGCAAAGCGATACAGCAAGTTAAAATAAACCAGACGATCTAAAGACGCGAATTTGGAATTAAGATGAATGACGCGCAGATTCTCAAACGCGGGCATATCAAAAAAAGACCCCTCATCGAAAAGATAGAGATCGACCTGACAGCGGGAATAATCAATCTCCCGAAGAATATTGATTAACGCCTTTTGTACGCCGCCGACTTTGAGATTATCCTGAAATATGGCGATATGTTTCATGCCGTTCCGCCTTTCCCCGAATGCCAGTTTAAAACATCAATAAAAATTCATAAAAATTTTAAATATAAAGTTTTAAAAATATATAAAAATAAATATATAATATAAAAAAGAAACGCTTGTCTAATTCCGGAAAATATTATATAATTATTATATAATAAAAATTACGCTTTGTCCACAGACGCGTGATTTTATATTATTTAATTTGATAATATTAATGAAATATTATATATTATAATCATATGCGGAGGATCGAACATGAAAGAAAAAGCGGGAAAAATTGGGAAATTCAATATCGTGGATATAGCCGCCGTGATATTTTTGGCGTTGGCGGCGGTTTTTGTGATCTGGAAAGTCACGGGTTCGTCCGTCGGGGGGACGGATCGGACATTGACCATGAATTTCCGGGCGATGGTGGAAGCGGTTCCGAAAGAAGCCGCCGAAAACGTAAAAGAATTATTGCCCGGAACGCTGATGGCGTCCGGCAAGCGTTTAAACGGACAGGTTCTCTCTGTGGAAGTGGACCCTAACGCCGTCAATCTGATTTTTACCGTCACTTATACCGGTTCCACCGGCGATGTGATTTTGAGCAAAGTCGGGGAACAGGAAGTCCGCATCGGACGCCGGGATTATATCCTGAAAACCGAATATTTTGAATTTTATAACGCGATTATTTTAGATAACGATTGGCAAATCGAGAATTAAAAATAGCTATATTATATAATTATTAAATATTAATTTATAAATTCGCGTGAAACGCGTAAAACGTGTAAAGAAAGGGGGACCGGATATGCCGGGAATTTCAGTCATCACACCGGTCTTCCAATCTCAGGATTTGTTGGGCCGTTGCGTCAAAAGCGTCCGGGAGCAGACTTTTTCCGATTGGGAATTGATTTTAATTGACGACGGTTCCACGGACAATTCCCCCGCGCTGTGCGATCGGTTCGCCGCGTCGGATAATCGAATCCGCGCTTTTCATCAGCCGCGCAACAGCGGCGTCAGCGCGGCCCGCAATCGCGGATTACTGGAAGCGCGGGGGGAATACGTCGTCTTTCTCGACGCCGATGACGCTTATATCCCGCAAACGCTGGAAACGCTCTGGAATTTAAGACTGCGTTCCGGCGCGCAAACAGCCGGCTGCGCGATTTGTCATGTCACGCCGTTGGGGCGGGAACGCGTCGAGCTTTTACTCCCGGAGGGATTTTATTCCCGACTTGATATTCAGGAAAAAATAATCGCGCCGTTATTCGGCGAACGTCTGAAAGCGCCGATTTTTAACGGTTACAGCGTGCGTTATTTATTTTCGCTGGCGCGTATCCGGGAATTAGATTTAAATTTTAAAGGCGCGTATCTGGAAGATGATTTATTTGTTCTGGAATATTTCAGCGGCGCGGATAGTCTGGCCGTGACGGAACAGCCGTTATATTATTATATTCAAAATCCGCAATCCGCCACGCGGCATTATATGCCAAATATCATGTCCGTTTTGACGGAATATATGGATCGTAAAGCGGAACTGGCGGAAAAATATAATTTAGATCAAACCTGTCCGAACTGGCGGGACAATTCCAACTGGGCCAATTTATTTATCGCCGTCGCCAACGAATACGCCCACGGAAACTCAAAAACCATGCGGGAACGGGAAATTGAGATTCAGGCGCTCTGTTCGCGTCCCGAAATGGCGGGCGCGATTGAGAGATTAAAACCGGAAGGCATGGGCCGCAATAAACAAATCGTGGCTTTTTTAATCCGTAAGCGCTGGTTTTCCGCGCTGACGTTGTTATATCGCTTAAAAAACAGGATTTAAATATAAATTTATATTTAAATTTATTATATTTATTAAATTTTTAATTTTAATAAATATAAAAATTATAAAAGGCGGAACTCTATGGGAAATAAAAATAATAATAATTATTTGCGGCAAAGTTATTTATATGGCTTTTTGATATATTTATATAATTTATATCAAGCAAGCGCGGTTCGCGCCGGATGTCTGGCGATTTTGTCAAAATGCGATGAAAAATTTAAGCAAAGCGCGATTTTATATTATTTCAATCATGCCGACGACGTTTTGTCGGCGGCGTGGGAAAACAGTTTATTATGCCGCGTTCTGACTTGGCTTGTCAATCTGCCCGCGCTGATTCTCAATATCTGGTATCAGGCATGGCGGGCGACGTTCGATGACAGTTTTTTCGCCCGTCTTGTTTTTCGTCTCGGCGATGAGACGGCAATCGCCGAAAGCTGGTTGATCATGGCTCTCTGGGTGATTCCATACGCCGCGTGGAACAACGCCTATTCTCTCATGGCATTCGCGTTTTTGTTATTATTATTCTACGCGGGCGCCATGCGAAATAATAATTTAGAAATAAATTTAAAGCATATCGGATTCTATCCCGTCGCGTTTTTTATAATTATATTTATCGCGGCGGCTCTATCATATTTCCGCCGCGCTTTGCGTATTGGTCACAGTCAGCGCCGTGCGGAACGCGTATGATTTAAAACGCCTGTGCGGCGGGGCTTTGTGCGTGACGGCTGTTTCATCCGGGTACGCGTTTTTACAGCGCATACAGGGCGTGGCGATCAATCGCGCCTATGTGGATTTAAATTTAAATCCCGATATGCCCGGACGCGTCGATTCTTTTTATGACAATCCCAATACGTTCGGGGCCGTCTTAGTCATGTTATTGCCGCTGACGCTCGCGCTTGCCCTGTGCGGCAAAAAATTATATACGCGTCTCGCGGCTTGGTGCGTCTGGCTGATTGGTTCCATCGCGCTTGTCATGACGTATTCACGCGCCGGTTATATCGGCTTCGCGCTGTCTATAATTATTATAATTTTATTATTAAAGCCGGATTTGATTCCCGTTTTAATCGCGCTTTGCGTGATTGCCATTCCGTTTTTGCCGTCCGCCGTCTGGACGCGGATTTTAACTATAGTAAATTTCTCCGATACGACGACTTCCAGCCGTTTCCCGTTATATCAAACGGCGTTGCGCGTCATTCGCCGTTTGCCTGTCACAGGCGCCGGACTGGGCATTGACGCCGTGCAAAAATATGTAAAAGATTACAATCTTTATCGCGGCGCGGCGGTTTTTGTTCACTCGCATAATTTATATTTGCAAATCTGGTTGGAAACGGGTCTGTTTGGGCTTTTGATTTTACTCGCCGGACTGTTTCGGAATATCAAAAACGGCTTGCAAGCCGTTCGGGATAATTTAACGGCTTATCCGGCGCGTGTGATGACCTGCGCCGCTACAGCCGGATTATGCGGCGTCGCGCTCTGCGGTATGGCGGATTATATCTGGCATTATCCCCGCGTCATGTGTATTTTCTGGTTTGTATTCGCCATGACGCTCGCGGGCGTTAAAATATATAAAAATAATTAAAATTATATTATTTTATTTTGATTAAGATTAATAAAAGGCGATGAATTTTATCATGAAAGACTTAGGCGCTCAAAACGATCCGGATCATGAGCTTGATTTAAGTTTAAATTTAAATCAAGACAAATTGCCGGAGACGGAAAAATTATATTATCAGGATTCGTTTTTAAAAGAATTTACGGCCCATGTTTTATATTGCGAACGTCAGTCCGCGCATATGGATTTATGGCGCGTCGTATTGGACCGCACGGCGTTCTATCCCGAAGGCGGCGGACAGCCCGCCGATCACGGCGTTTTAGACATAGCCGCCGTCACGGATGTACAGGAAAATCGGGACGGCGTGATTTATCATATCTGCGACAGGCCTTTTAAAGCCAATCAGACTGTCACGGGACGCGTCAACTGGACCCGCCGTTTCGATCATATGCAGCAGCATTCCGGGGAGCATATTATATCCGGGATTTTATGCGATACGTTCCAGTGCGACAACGTGGGATTTCATCTGGGTTCCAGAACCGTGACGATTGATTATAACGCGCCGATTACATGGAAACAGGCGCTCGCGGCGGAACGGAAAGCGAATCAGATTATATGGGAAGACCGGGACGTGGAAATCACATGGCCGTCCAAAGAAGAATTAGCCGTGTTGCCTTATCGAAGCAAAAAAGCGATTGAGCGTAATGTCAGAATCGTGACGTTCCCGGAGGCGGATCGTTGCGCCTGTTGCGGTACGCATGTCAAACGCGCCGGTCAAGTGGGATTGGTGAAAATTTTATCCTGTCAGAAATTTCATGAAGGCGTAAGATTGGAATTATTATGCGGGAAACGCGCTTTTGATTATTTGGCGGCGTCTTATGAACAGGATAAAGGCATTGGGCAATTATTGTCTGTCAAGCCGGAAGAAACGCTGATGGCCGTAAGAAAATTAAAATCAGACATGTCCGACATGCAGAGCCGCGTCGCCGCGATGGAAGAGAATGTATTTTCTTTCATTGCCCGGACGCGAAACGGGAAAGGCGATGTCTTGATTTTTCAGGATTCTATGCGTCCTGAGAGCGCCAGACGCCTTGCCGACGCGGTCGCGCATGAGTGCGGCGGACTCGCGGCGGTATTCTCGGAACAGGAAGCGAAACCGGAACCCGGCGCGTTTTGGCAGTCGCAATCTCAGGAAGATTCGGAAAATCAGAAAAGCGATTATATTTACGCGTTGGTTCGCGCCGACGGCGGAGAAATTCCCGTCAAAGAATTAAATCAAGCGTTAAGCGGACGCGGCGGCGGGCGGAACGGTTTCGCGCAAGGCGGCGTTCACGCGAATCGGGATGAAATCGAGTTATTTTTTAAACAGCGTTATGAGAATATAGAGATTAATTAATTAAATTAAATCACGCGGCTTGGATTGAAAACAGGTGGATTTATGATTGTTCTCGCGGCGGTGGATGATAATAACGGCATGATGTTTAATAAGCGGCGACAAAGTCAGGATCGCGTTTTAAGAGATTATATTCTCAATCTGACGCGGGAGTCCCGCCTCTGGATGAATGATTATACCGGCAAGCAATTTAATAATAATTTTAATAATAATCAGGACGCTCGGATAAAAATAGATAATGATTTTATGGAAAAGGCCGAACCCGGCGAATATTGCCTGATAGAAAATATATCTGTGAATGCGTTCGCGAATATTCTTTTTTGATTTGGATTTGTTGAATCCGATCTGGAAGCTGTCAGAATCGGAAGATTTTCCGGGAAATTCCCATGAGAAAATCACAAAGGAGGTTTATATTCGTGTATAAAATCCCGCGCCGCCTTTCGTCGCTGATTTTAATTTTATGCCTGTGCCTTTCTCTTGCGGGGTGCGGCGGAATTAAAATTATTATTCAGGATGATAGCGATAATAATAATCAGCAAGAAAGTAATCAGGATAATGTAGATAATCATCAAGAGGATAATCAGGATAATATAGATTATATAGACCCGGAGCATATTCCGGCGTATAGCGGCGAGGCGTATATAGCTTTATGCGGTAATACGCCGCTGTTCGACGAAAGCGAATATACGACGGAATCGTTTGAGACTTACAGCGATTTGGATTCGCTTGGACGTTGCGGCGTCGCTTACGCCAATATCGGACCGGATTTAATGCCCACGGAATCACGCGGCTCTATCGGACAGGTAAAGCCCTCAGGATGGCAGTCCACAAAATATGATATAATCGACGGCAAATATTTATACAATCGCTGTCATTTAATCGGCTATCAGCTGACCGCGGAAAACGCCAATCGTTTGAATTTAATCACCGGGACCAGATATTTAAACGTCACGGGAATGTTGCCGCCGATTTTCGAGGGCGATAATTTAATCGCCGACGGCGTACAAATGGAAGCGCGGTCTGTTGAGGACGACGGCGAGGGCGTTTTATTCCATGTCTTTTGCTATAACGTCCAGCCGGGTATTATTATCGATTACGCGACAGGGGAAAGCCGTCTGGAATCCGATCAGGACAGTCAAGACAAGCAAGATAAACAGGATAATTTAGATAAGCAAGATAATTCCAAAAATCAGGATAATCAAGAAAATCAGGATGAACAGGATAACGCTGATTTAGATTTAGTCGTATATATTTTAAATACAAATACGCGTAAATTTCATCTCCCGACTTGTTCCAGCGCGGT
>CAJOFP010000251.1 GCA_905233795.1 uncultured Oscillibacter sp.
GTCAGTTCATCCAAATCCTCCGCGTTTTCCAATTCTTTCCCCGGCTTGTAGATTTTAAGATAGTATCCGACAGCGCCCGCGCCCAGAACGGCGATCAGAAGTATGATTATGGAGCCGCTTCCCGCGCCGGTTCCCGTCCGCGTTGGCGGGACATCGCCGCTTTCAAGGTCGTGAGCCTCGCCCTTGCAGTTTTTGTAGGACAACATACAGACGGGACAGTCCGCGTTGACCTCTCCGGGAACGCATTTGTCCGCGCAGATACATTCGGCGTCTTTCCGCGGTTCCGGCGTGACGGACGCTGTGGGCGTGACGCTTGCGGATACGGCGGCGGGATCAATGTCCGACTGCGCCAGAGAAAGCAGATCCCGTTCCGTAACGGCGTTGAGAAAATACACGTTTTTATCCTGTTTCTGTTTGTCAATTACCAGATAAAAGATATTTTCATTGGGCGTCGTGAACGTGTAAAACTCTTTGCCGTCCGCGTCGGACGCGTTGTCCAGCACGGACGCCGCGCCGTCCGGCGTCAGCGTCCGGGAACGCGTCTCCCCCGGATCATAACTGGCCGACGCGGACTGTCCCGTATCGCCGACGCCGAAACACTCAATATATTTAGATGTCTCGTAAAATTTCCCGCCGTTGTCCGTGACGCGGACATAAACCGTACAGTTTTCCGTGATAATCGTGGAGCCGTAATAACGGTTCTCACGCTTGACCATATCGGATGTCATCAACTGCCACGTCTGATTTTTGCCTTTTTTGACCTGAACGCTTTTGAAGCCGTCCCCGGCGTCGTCGGTGACAAGAATCTCCACGGCGGCGGATTCTCCTGACGCGTTGGCGGGCGGCGTAAGGATAACCGCGCAGAGCAGCCACGCCGCCACGCGTCCCGCCGTTTTATTCCTCATTGCCTAACTCCTCCTCATCGTCAGGCGGATACCCGTCCGTCTCGTCCGTTATAAAATCCGGCGTCGCGTCCGTTATCGCGTCCGGCGTTATATCCGGATTATCAGGCGGTTCCGGGACAGGCGGCGCGGTCATCACAGCGGAAAAGTTTTTCACATCCCGGATCATGTCCAGCAGTCCGCGCAGTTCCTCCGGCGACGCCGCTACGCTCCGCACGGCGCGCAGAATCAACAGATTTTCCTTTTCCGTGACCTGTTCTTCCAGTTCCGTGACACGCGCCTGCCACCGCGCCGACTGTTTTCTGGCTCCCGCCAGTTCCGCTCTTGTCTCCTCCAAATCCTGTTCGGGCGTCTTTCTTACTCTCAATTTCAATCAGGTTCCTCCTTCATGATAATTTTTCAAAATCCAGTTCTATCTTTTTATCCTGAAAAGTTCAAGTTTACGCCTTAAAACAAGAAAATCGGCGTTACGGCAAACGTCCGTAGGCGTAAAAGTGACTTGTCCAGTAGTTTGTCGTGATGTCTGTGTAACGAATCGGGTCGCCGCAGTGGATCATTTGATTGTTTCCGACATAAATGCCGACGTGCGTCACGGGAAGCGGGGCGCTGTAAGTCCGGGTGAAGAAGATCAGATCGCCGGGTCGGGCGTCCGCTCGTGAAACCGGCGTACACATATTATAAAGAGCCTGCGCTCCGAGGCGTCCCACATTCCAGCCGCTGTGATTGATAACCCATGATACATAACCGGAACAGTCGAATGACGTTTCCGGACTGCTCCCGCCCCAGACATAAGGATAACCGAGATAGCGTTCCGCCTCCGTCAGCATCCGGGCGAAAGTTTCGTCTGTCGGCGGCTCGCCGGGATAGCCGGGACTGACCGGCGCGACCGCTCCTCCGGGAACCGCGCCGCTTCCGTCGTCGCCCGTCTCCACAAAAAAGTACGGATTCAAATATTCGCCGTTCAGCATGACTTCCAAATGCAAACGCGGACCGCTACTGTCTCCGGTATCGCCGACTGTTGCAATCATATCCCCGCGTTCGACCTGTTGTCCCGCGCTGACATTCAGTTCGGAACAGTGCGCGTAGCGGGACAGATAGCCTCTGTCATCCTCAATCACCACGCAAAGACCGTAACCGTCAGTTTCCCCGGCTGAGACTACCCGACCGTTCTGTATGGCTTTGATTTCCGTCCCCTCCGGCGCGGCGATGTCCACGCCGCGATGGAGATTTTTTACGCCGGTAACAGGATGAATACGATAACCGTATGGGCTGGAAACAAGTCCGATCCACGCAAAATCAAAGGGATTTGAGAACGCCTGACGGTTTCCGTAAGTCCGCATATAGAGAGCGTAACGCTCCGTTTCCTCACCGGATTCCAGATTTTCCGCGATGACGGCGGACAATGGCCGCACAGTCAGCGTGGTTTGCAGAACGCTGTATTCATACGGTTCATCCTCACTGTCATGACGCGTTTCCGAAACGACGGTTCTGGTAAGCGTATACTGTTGCCGGAAAAGATTCTCAATATCAGATTTAACGCGCCGGAATTTGAAAGCGTTGTACTTCGTGGACAGATATGACAGCAGTTCATAGGGATTATGACTGATTTCCCCAATATTATAACGATATTCGTCATAACCGGGATGATTTGTTTCCGTTTCGTCAATGTCAATCCGTAAATCCGTCTCCATTTCGGAATAATATAAATCAGCTTCGCAGATGTCGTCCTCATCGGCCATGTAGGACACGGAAATATAAGAGGATTGAACGCCGGACAGCATAGCCATACATGAGGTCAGACCAACGGAAAACAACAGGACGATTAAAGTCAGAAACGCGATTACGATGAAAACGCTTTTCCTCGCCGCGATATATTGCGCCGCTGAGCGGATAATCTGTCCGGTCGCGTTCAGAATATTTTGCGCATATTGCGCGTTTTGTTTCGCTTCCCGCGCCGCTTGCGCGTATTTACGCTTGATTTTTTGTTTCTGTATCCACTTCGACAGCGCGTTTTTGCGCTGTAATTCCGGATTTTGCCGCAAATTTCGCCGCCACTCCAGATTGACCTGTTCCCGTTCCAGCGCTCTTTCCGCCTGCCGGACGGCGCGGTAAGGTTTGGACCGCAGACGGCCCCGATTCCAGCGCAGAAAACGTCCCGCGCCCTGTTCGACGATAAGTTCGCCTTTGTGCGCCGCTTCCACGCCTACATTCTGACGTTCAGTCTCCCGGATTTTCTGATGTCCTTTCATCAGAAGCGACAGTCTGACGGAATTTACGACCCCGCCAAACGTCCGCATGGGCAAGGGCGTTGTCAACGCGCCCTCCGGAATCGGTTCCGATTCAAAACGCAGACGACGTTTTACTTTGTTTGCGGCGCTGTCATACTCCCGTTCCAGTCTGATCCGGCGTTGGACGGGAATTTTAGACCGCGCTTTTTCCAGTCTCCGGCTGGCTTTTCTTACGCGGCGTCTTGCGTTTAGTATTTGCCGATCTTCACGGCTGAGAGGCGTTCGCGGCGCGGTTTTGTTCGGATTGTCGGCATTCCCGCCCGTCTGTTCCGCGCCGCCTGTATCTCCGCCCGTCTGTTCAGACGACGGGGTTTTCTTTTCAGTCAGTTGATCCTCAAAACGCAGACGCGGTTTCTTTGGAGGGGCTTCCGGTTCTTTTTCGTTATCATTTTCCGCGTGTCTCGGCGGCTTCCGAGTGAATTTTT
>CAJOFP010000252.1 GCA_905233795.1 uncultured Oscillibacter sp.
GCAGCTTTCAGGCGGACAGCAACAAAGAGTCGGGATTGCCCGCGCTTTGGCGGCGTCGCCGGATTTGTTATTAATGGATGAACCGTTTGGGGCCGTGGATGAAATCACACGGGCGAATTTACAGGATGAAATTTTAAGAATTTATCACGAGACGGGCATTACGATTTTATTTGTCACGCATGATATAAACGAGGCGTTGAAACTGGGGACGAAAATTTTAGTCATGGATCACGGGGAGATTATGCAATACGCGAAGCCGGAGGAAATACGAGCTAATCCGGCGAATGATTTTGTAAAAATTTTGCTTGCGCGGGCGATATAAAATTTATAATTTTATATAAATTTACGCGATATATAAATATATAAAATCGCGGACGGAAGAAAAGCGGGAGAAATATGTTTTTGAAGAATTTAAAAAATAATAAAAATAAAAATATAGAATCGCTTGCGCGGGCAATGCGTGAGTTTGATATAATTATGATTGGCGCGGGGGCGGGACTGTCCACTTCAGCCGGGTTTGTATACTCCGGCGAGAGATTTGAGAAATATTTTCACGATTTCGGCGTAAAATATGGCTTTCAGGATATGTATTCCGGGGGATTTTATCCGTATGCGACGGAAGAGGAAAAATGGGCGTATTGGAGCCGCAATATTTTTGTGAATCGCTATTTGGATCCGCCCAAGCCGGTTTATAATATTTTACTGGATTTGATAAAAAATAAAGATTATTTTATATTGACGACAAATGTCGATCATTGTTTTCAGAAAGCCGGATTTGATAAAAAAAGATTATTTTACACGCAGGGCGATTACGGTTTATTTCAATGTTCGGAACCGTGCCGTCAGGAGACGTGGGATAATGAAAATATGATCCGTGAAATGATGGACAAGCAAAAAGATACGCGTATCCCGTCGGACTTGATTCCGCGCTGTCCGAATTGCGGAAAGCCCGTAAGCATGAATTTACGCGTCGATAATAGTTTTGTGGAAGACGCGGGATGGCATATCGCGGCGGAAAATTATCAGAAATTTTTAGAAAATCATGAGGATCAAGCTATATTATTTTTAGAACTTGGCGTAGGATATAACACGCCGGGCATTATAAAATATCCGTTCTGGCGTATGGTTTATCAAAATCAAAAGGCAATATACGCCTGTGTGAATTACGGCGAAGCGGACGCGCCGTCTGAAATTATCGACCGTTCGATTTGTATCGACGGCGATATTGGCGAAATATTAAATAAAATACGGGAAGTTATATAGATTATATTTAGCAAGCGCGGAAAGAAGTGTAAAAAATATTATGAACGCGGAAGAGCGTATGACATGGCTGATCCGGGCGTTACAGGATGAAACGCCGGAATATAAAGCGTATAAAATCCCGTCGGATTTTGACGGGCAATGGAATTTATTAAGAAGTTTATTAAATATTCGTCCGCCGGAACCGGCGTCGCAAGAGTTTTTAAATATACAGGATGAATTATTAAAAGAACTCACGGCGAAAAAAGGGATTGTAAATTGTCGGGATTTGAAATCAGTCGGGAGAAATCAAAAATTATATTTATGGCAGGGCGATATTACGGTTTTAAAATGTGACGCGATTGTCAACGCGGCGAATAATCAATTATTAGGCTGTTTTATCCCGTGTCATAATTGCATAGATAATATTATACACACGATGAGCGGCGTACAGTTAAGATTGGCTTGTCATGAAATCATGCGCCGACAGGGATATTTAGAGCGAACCGGGACGGCGAAAATCACGCCGGGATATAATTTACCGGCTCAATATGTTATTCATACGGTCGGGCCGATTGTGGACGGAATGTTATTAAAACAGCATAAAGATTTATTGTCAAGCTGCTATCGCGCCTGTTTAGATTTAGCGGCTGAAAATAATTTAAAATCCGTCGCGTTTTGCTGTATTTCTACCGGCGTTTTTCGATTTCCCAAACAAAAAGCGGCGGAAATCGCGGTTGAAACCGTCGAAAAGTATCTGGCTGAAAATAAAAATAATAGCATTCAACAAGTCATTTTCAACGTATTTTCCGACGATAATTTCGATATTTATTATAATTTATTAAAATAATATATAATATATTATTTTAATTTAATCCGCCGAAATATCGCCGAGTTTCGTATAAATCATGCCGTTTTTCCCACGGTCGGAACGCATGAGAGAAATATAATTCACGCGCATGGAATCGCCGGGTATGGTTATATCGCCGGGAAAACCGCGTTTAGAATCGAAACAGGCGCGGCGGATGAGAGTAATATGCGGGACGAATTTTTTCCGGTCAAACGGGATCGCGTTTTCCGAAAGCGTCCGGCGCAGACGCTTTACACAGTTTTCAAGTTTTTGATTATCCGCCCGAATGCCGACCCAGTACAAATCGCCGAACGCGCCGAAGCCGTCCGGATAAATTTCAAAAGGCTGAAACGATATTTGACGCATAGCGTCCAGAACATACTCCGGATCGGGATATTCGCCGATAAACGCAAGAGTCAAATGCAGATTTTCAATTTTAGTGAAATTGCCTTTCACGCCGTTGTCACGCAAATATAATTGAATCGCTTCTAAACCGTCCTGAATATGCCGGTCTAATCGAATGGCGATAAATAATCTCATGATAAAATCCCGCCTTTGATATTATATTTTATTAATTTTTATAAAATTTAATAAATTTTATTTTTATTTTTGTAATATAGCATGGATTTTGACAGACCGCAAGCGCGGGAAAATATATAAAAATTATATATTATCGCAATTTTGATTATTTTAATTATTTTGATTCTACGGTAAGTGGATAGCTTTCTAACAGTGCGTATGATAGACTTGCGTTGTCAGGAGGCGAACGGAATGGAAAAATATAAATTGGCGAACCGACTTTTTGTCAGCGGCAAAGCGATAAGCAAATGGGAGACGGGAAACGGATTGCCGGATATTAGTCTGCTTGAACCGTTGGCGAAAGCGCTGGATATTTCCGTAATTGAATTATTATCCGGCGATTTGATTTTCAATCGCAATAAAGCCGCCAATATAGCGAAAAGCGAAATATATGTCTGTCCGGTCTGCGGAAATGTGATACAGACAACCGGAGCGGCGGCGGTCAGCTGTTGCGGCGTCACATTGCCGCCGTTGGAGCCGGAAGAGCCGGATCAGGATCATGAAATCCGGGTGGAAATGATAGAAAATGAATATTTTATCTCGCTTCAACATCCCATGACGAAAGAGCATTATATTTCTTTTTTGGTCGCCGTATCGGATCAGAGAATGGAATTTGTAAAATTATATCCTGAGGGCGGCGCGGAGGCGCGATTTCCCATCAACGGCGTTATAAAAATTTACGCCTATTGCAATCGCCACGGATTATTTGAATTACGGCTTTTATAATCGCTGATTATAAATAATAAATAATCGGGCGAAAATAAAAAATCACGCGGCGGGGATTGATATATTTTCCCGTCGCTGATTTTTTTATTTTAAATTTTATTATATTAAAAAATAATATTATAATCCG
>CAJOFP010000253.1 GCA_905233795.1 uncultured Oscillibacter sp.
GGCGTGGCACGGCGTGGATACGAGATCGAGCGTACATCTGCCCGCCGGGTGCGAGTTTCTGCTGATGGTGGTCGGCGCGGTCGCCCAGCCGGTTTACTCGGTTCCGTACAGGGCTGAGAAAGTCCCGCTGTCCGACGCGCACGCCGTGTCGATATTTTTCCATTACGGGACAAAAACGGTCATGCCGGATTTGATTTTCAAGCCCAAATTCGTCAAGTTGAACGCGAAACTGTCCTCGCTGAGTATCGGAAGTCTGACGCTCACGCCGACGTTTAACGCGGACACGACCAGTTACACAGCCGCCACGACGAACGCCACGAACACGGTCACGGCGACGGCGGCGGACAGCGGCGCCGCAATCACCATCACAAACGGTTCGGCGACAGTTGCCAACGGAAGCGCGGCGACGTGGACGGACGGTGAGAATACGCTGAAGATTACCGTCACCAAAGGAACGGCGACAAAAACTTATACAGTGACGGTCACAAAATCGTGATAAATTTTTATAATTAAAAAAACAGGGGGCGCGGGACGGGTCATGTACGCGGATTTTGATTTTTATCAAAACAGATATTACGGCGACGCGCTGACGGAAGCCAACGCGAACAGATGGCTTTCCCGCGCCGGAGATGAAATTGACGCGCTCACGTTCGGACGGCTCGTCTCGGCGTTCCCCGTCACGGAATCCGACGCGGAAAAAGTCAGAAAAGCCGTGTGCGCCGTCGCGGACGCGTTATTTTATACGGATGTACAGCGAATCGCCGCGTCCGCGCAAAAAGACGCGGACGGTCAATATCACGGCGCGGTATCGTCCGTGACATCCGGCAAGGAATCCGTTTCTTACTCTGTCAACGGGAACGCGGCGACGGCATACGCGTCCGCCGCCGCCAATCCCGACGCTTTGACCGCTCTGGTTCAGAACATCGCCGTCAAATATCTGGCTAACGTCCCGGACGCCAACGGCGTAAATCTGTTATACGCGGGGGTATGAGCAATGCGGGATCGGACAATCACGCTGTTTAATCTTCATAAAGCGTCCGGCTTATGGTATCCGACTGTTTTAAATAACGTCAGTCTGAACGCGGTTCACGCGGACAACGCGACGGCGAACGCCGGGATTGTAAATGCCGATGTGACGGAAGCGATTATTCGCGTGTCGGCGGATAAGTCCGTCACGGACGCCAACGGAAATATAAAACGATACGCCGGACCGAAACTGTACGCGAATTTGGAGAATCCCGCCGCGTATTTCACATTCACGCCGGAACAGGATTTTTTTATGGAGGGCGATTACGGCTCCGCCGAGCCTGTTTCAGACGATGAATACGACGATTTCGACGGCGGATTCTGTGACGCGATGAACCGGAAACGCGACGGCGTCCATGTCATCCAATCGGCGGCGTATTACAGTCTGATTCCGCATTTTGAGATAGGAGGGAGATAACATGTCGGACATGATTCATTTTAAAAAATGGTCGCTGGTTCGGGGGCATATTCAAATAGACGTAAATCTTGAACGGTTTGGGGAACGGTTTGAAGCCGCGCAACGGTGGCTTGGAGAGCAGGTTCTGGAAGGCTGTCGCGCGTTCATGCCGCTGTCTACCGGAAGTTTACAGCAGAGAAGCGCGAGTGAGAAACGCTATCCGCATTTGAAAAAACGCTCCGAGGTACAGGACGGCGGACGGCTCGTTGTGTTCCCCGGTCCGTATGCCCGGTATTTATATATGGGCGTGGCTATGGTTGACAGGGAAACAGGCAAAGGCCCGCGTAAAATTCCAACCGGGCCGAATGAATATGTTTTGCGATTCCGCGAAGGAGCGAAACTCAAACCGACCGGTCAGCCGCTGATTTTTTCCAATCCTGAAGCGACCGCGTTCTGGTTCGACGCCGCGAAAGCGCGGAATCTGCCGCATTGGATCAACGGCGTTGAAAACATGATTCGTACAGGGAGGCCGTAAATTATGCCCGCAAAAAACGCGATTGACATCGACGGCTCGGAAGCGGTCAGCGCCGCTCTCCGCGCTTTATTGAATCAATTCCCCGGTCTGAAACCGGATGAGAAAATTCTGTTCTCCACAGTCCCCGAAAACGGCGGAATCGGATTTTATCCCACGTCCGGCGCGATGTATATTCAGAATAAAAAAGATATTACCGGTCATGTGTCGCAGATGTGCCAGTATCCGTTTACGGTGATTTATCGAACCGGCGCGGACACGGAGGAGCGGCGGTTGCGCGTCAAAGAATTTCTCGACGCGCTGGGAAAGTGGCTGGAGCGTCAGCCGGTTATGATTTTGGGCGAGGAATATCAACTGAAAGAATATCCTGATTTGGCGTCCGGGAACCGGAAAATCCAGTCGATAAACCGAACCAATCCGGCGTATCTCGCCGCCGCGTATGAAAACAAAACGGAAGACTGGGTCATGTCCGGCGCGTTGATTTATAAAAACGAGTTTGATGAATAGAAAGGAGTTTCAAAATGGCTGATATGACGATAAACGCGGCGAATTATCCGGAAATTAAGCCCGGACAAAAAGCCCCGCGCAAATACGCCGCGCATGTGATTGACGCGTCTTTCGGCGGAGCGACGCCGATCTGGTATCGAATAGGTGAGGACAACGACGCGTTGACCGTCGAGATGAATCCTGACACGGAGGTTCGCAAAAATATTCTGGGTACGTCCAGCTTCGTACAAAACGGATATGAGCCGAGCGCCAACGTGGATACTTTCTACGCCAAACGAGGCGATAAGTTGTTTAACAAACTCCATAACGCCGTGAAGACGCAGGAAAGCGGAGACGGATTGAAAACAGTCTGGATGGACGTTTATCTCTGGAACAAAGGAACCGACAA
>CAJOFP010000254.1 GCA_905233795.1 uncultured Oscillibacter sp.
GAGCCGTCCATTGTGGAGTTAAAAATCGTTTCGACGCCGGTCAAGACGGATTACGATTACGGCGAACCGCTGGATTTAACCGGATTGGAAGTTGTCGCTATTTATTCGGACGGAACGGAAAAGGACGTAACGGATAAGATTGAAACCGATCCGGCGAATGGGGAACCCGTGACAAAACCTGTCATAATCAGGCTGAAAGACGTATCCGCCGATGTATCGGATGAGATTGAAGCTGATTTAGAAATAAACGTGAAAGCGATAAAAAACATCATCGTGGCAAGTTATCCCAACAAGCGTCCGCAATATATTTATGATGAGATTGATTATACGGGCGTCGTTATCAAAGCGGTTTACGCGGATGATTCGGAGAAAGACGTGACGGCGGATTGCTCTTTCTCTCCGGCGTCCGGGACAATTATTGACGGTGAACCCGGTCCTTTGACCGTTACAGTTTCATATTACAATTTCATAACAAACTTTGGCATTGTCAAAGCGCTTCCACAGATTATCGCAAGCGGCGAATGGTGGACGCTTTATGGAAACGGAGCGCTGTATATTTATTGTGTGGGGGATATGCCGAATTATACTCAATACGAAGAAGTTCCTTGGCGCGAATACGACGATGTCGTTTCTATCCGCAGGATTATTTTACGAGACGGCGTTACGTCGATTGGAAATTACGCTTTCAATAGATTTTCCGAATTAACACGCATAATCATTCCTGACAGCGTGACCAATATTGGACGCGGCGCGTTCGCGCACTGTGAGAATTTGACTGACATAAGCGCGAACAGCGTCATCAATATCGACGAATTCGCGTTCGCGTATACCGGGCTCAGAACCGCGTATTTTCCCGCGTGTACAAGCGTTGCGTATATGGCTTTCAGAGAATCAAGCTCTCTCAGCTCGCTTACGCTAAATTCCGGTTGTACCATAGAATCGAACGCGTTTTATCTCACGCTTGATCCGGACAGCGGCGGCGTTTTACAAATATATCTCCGTGGAAATACGCTTGGGACTTGCTCCGACGCCGCGTTTGCGGTATGGGATAACTGGCACTGTTATATCGAACCCGCTTATGAGGTTTATTCATATGGAGTTCCCGGACTTGAAATTTATGTACCGGAAAATCTGTTAAACGATTTTAAAACAATTTGGGCTGGCGGAGTTTACGCGGAAAATATTTTCGAGTTGACGGATTGAGGATGAATCATGAGACTGCAAATTTTAATCAATCACTATCACGAAAGCCAAGAAATGATCGGGCGAATGCTTCAATCAATCGCCGAACAAAGCGTGAAAAGTGATTTTGAAGTCATTATCGCGTCTGACGGAATGGATCATCAGCTTGACCGCGCTTTTCTTGAAACTTTCCCGTTTTCTGTTCAATATCACGTTTTACCGCACAAGGGAACGCGGGCGACGCGAAACGCGTTGTTGGATATGTCAACCGCCGATTATCTTATGTTCTGCGACGCGGACGACTGTTTCAAAGACTCAAACGGACTTTCCATACTTTTAAACGCCGCGAATGACGGCGGACCGGACGTTGTCTCAGCCCCGTTTGACGCCGAAATAAAAGACGGCGGCGAATATAAATTTTTTCGCATTCCCACGAACGGCGTATGGATACAAAGCAAAATTTTCCGCCGTCAGTACCTGATTGACAATCATATTCGATTTGATGAAATCGCCAATCACGGGGAAATGAGTTTCCTATGGCTGACGCTTCATCTATCCGGGAATATCCGTCGTCTGCAAGAGAGTTTTTATATCTGGAAGTGGAACGACAAATCCGTTACACGCGCCGAACCGTTTTTCAATGTCAAAACTTATGACAAAGCGGTGAACTCTTATGCGCGTCTCGCGGAAGAACTGCTGAACGAACGTCAGCGAAAAGATTTATATCAGGATTTAATCGCCGGGGAGATGTCCGCGATTTATATTGACTGTGAATCGGGAAAATGGAACGCCGCGCCGCCGGAATATATCAAAGCGGCGAAAGCGGGCTGCGCGGCGTTTGTCCGGCGTTTTCGTCAAGATTATAGCGCTCTGGATGAGAATTTCCGACGGCGAAAATATAACGCGACGCTTGTTGGGCGGCGAACTTACGGACCGTCCGGGAAATTCGCCGGAATCACGGCGTGGATGGCTGAGATTGGAGCGGAAAATGAGTGACGTTTTGATGATCGGTTATGGCGTTGTCGGAAAGAATTTACAAAAAGAGCTTTTCGCGCTGAACCCGGATATTTACGATAAATATTGTCCTCAATATAACAGACTTTCGCGCAATCGTTACGATTTAGCGTTTGTCTGCGTTCCCGCGCCGTATGATAAAGAACGCGGCGCCCGTGACTTGACCGAGGTCAAAGCGGCGATAGCGGAACACGACGCGGATTTGTATATTATCAAGTCCGCGCTGTTGCCGGGGACAACGGACTTGTTACGCGAAGAAACGGGGAAACGCGTCATTTATTCGCCGGAATATCGCGGCGCGACGGTTCACAATAATTTCCAATTTGATTTTACCATCCTTGGCGGGGAACGTGACGACTGTTTAAAAACCATACGGATTTTGCAACGCTGTTACGACGGCGGACACCAATTCCGCGTGACGGACGCAAAAACCGCCGAATTAGTGAAACACATGGAAAACGCGTTTCTTGCAACAAAAGTTTCTTTTTGCGTTCAATTTTGGGAGATTTCGCGTCAAATCGGCGCGGATTATCCCGAACTGCGAGAACTGTTCATACTTGACCCGCGTGTGAATCCGTCTCACACGTTTGTTTTTGACAGTCATCCATACTGGGACACGCCATGTCTGAATAACGATG
>CAJOFP010000255.1 GCA_905233795.1 uncultured Oscillibacter sp.
ATTTATAATTTATATTTATAAACGCGGCGGCGTTAGAGAACCGGACAAATAATACGCGATTAACACGCGCAGAATATGGGGAATCAGCGTGATTTCCATTAAAATACCCGTTATCAGCAATATAACGCATAAAATCACGCGGCGGCGCCAGATTTCGCCGGGAAATTTAATAAATTTAATCAAGTCCGGCGAATCCGAAACCGGCGGCGCCAACAGAAAAAAACATAACAGCGTGATCAGACAACGTAATCCCATAGACGCCAAACCCATGACAATCCCGAACTCGCCCCACGCGTTGGCGAACGATCCCGCCGCGAAAGAAATCAAACAGCCATATATAGTGATGAAAACGCATAGAAACGCGATTCCGCCGGGGATCAATCCCAGCGGCGCGGCTATCAACGGATAACGGGCGTATGTAACCGCCGTTGTCAGGACAGATTTCCAGCTTATTTTTTGATTCAATTCCCCGTATTCCAAAATATATTCTCTCAATTCATCCGATACGGAATCCGGCGCGCCCGCCGCTAAAACTTGTCCCGCCGCCACGCCGCATATGAAAAATAACGCCATACAAAAAAGCGAAAATTCTCCTCCTGTCCGCATATCACGCGTTTTATCTATATCGCGCATTTTATCTCCCGCCTCTCCGCGCCTTTATTCCGCGCATTTATTTTATGCCGTGAAATAGCATATTTATGCCTGCCGCCATTCATATAAAAAAATAATAAAAAAATAAACGCGGAGCCGTTTTTTAGACCCGCGTTTATTTTTTTATATTAACCGCGCTTATTGATTATTTAACGCGTTTTTACGCGCTTTTTACGCGATAAATCCAGCCGCCCAGTTGACGATATGCGTACCGTCCGCCGCTTCGGGATTATTCTTCAACGAATAAATCCATGACCAGTGACTGCTGTACCGCACTTCCGACATCTCGCCGTCTTGATCGTAATCTTCCGCGAAACGTAATTGATCGTCTTCCGTCGTGTCATATAAAGACAGTTTATAATTTCCGTCCGGCGTCTCGTAAGTGACGAAATCCGAATTTTCCGGCAATTCCTGTGTGATTTTCGTTTCCGTCACGTCCACGCCGTCAGACAAGATATTAAATAACCGCCGTGAGCATTCATCCGTGGCGACGACGCTGTCCGTGACGCCCTGTACCAGCCAAATGGGAACGCCCGACGCTTTCACGGCTTCCAGTTCCTCATCCGTGGGCGTTTCGCCGCCGCGATCCGTGGCGACGTTATACGCCGGACAGTTAATAATCGCCGCCGCGAACAAATCCGGATGCGCGATAATCATGCGCGTAGTCATATAGCCGCCCGCCGAACAGCCGGAGACCAGAACTTTTTTGGGATCAATATTATATTTTTCGATTACATCCTGAATCTCTTCCGCCGCCTGATCTAATAAGCCGTCTTTCTGGGCGTAATACCATGTATCGGGAGCCTGAAACGCCATGACATAAGCGCCGCCGAGTATATCCTGAAATTCTTCAGACGCCCAAGCGACCGTGCCGCGATTGGCAAGCATTTGCGCCATATTATTCCCGGAATTTAATAAATCGCCTTCGCCGTTTCCATGAAACCAGACGACCAGTTTATTTATATCTTCGCCGTTTTCGCCCGCGTCATAGAATCTATAACTGATTCCGTCCGGAACCCATACGGCCTCAAATTGAGATGTCTCCGGGTCAGATATAATATTATCGCACTCGTAAGCCGCCATATAATTTTCGTCCAATACCGTTCCGTCCGCCGCCGTTAAAGTCAGCGGCTTGTTCTGCGTAATCGTATAAGTCAACTGCGCCGGATAATTCCGGGAGCCGGACGTATAAGCCAGCGTCGCGCCTTCAGACTCGTCAAAATAGATCATGACTTCCTGACCGTTCGTCTCCACTTTGACGATTTTGCGGTCTATATCATAATCGCCGTAACTTTCTAAATCCGTTCCGTCCCGGAACTCTTCCGTGGAAGCGACCGCGTGGACCGTGAAAGTCTCCTCATCCGCGCCCGTGACTTTTTTGCTTTCGCCGAAATCAATTCCCAGCGAACTGACAACTTGTCCGGCGTCCGTCACCGTGCCGTATATCTGGCATTGATAAACATCCAAATCCGCCGCGCCGTCATCATTATTCGCGTCCGCGTTTTCCGGTTCGTTCGCCGGTTCGCTTACCGTCTCATCCGCCGCGCCGCCGTTATCATCATTCGCGTCCGCGTCATTTTGCGCGTTATCGCCGCCGCAAGCCGCCAATAACAACGCAAGCGCCGCGCATACGCACAGCAACAGCCATTTCCGTTTCATCATATTTCTTCCTCCTTGCGATTTAAAATTAATTTAAATTTATAAACGCCGGTTTTCGACGGTTTATAAACACAATTAATTAAATATCTAATCAATTAATTAGATATTTAATTAATTTTAAACATTAAATCTAAAATAGACCATATCGCCGTCTTGTATAATATAATCTTTACCCTCGCTTCTTAACAATCCTTTTTCCCTCGCGGCGGCGACGCTCCCACAGGATACGAAATCCTGATACGCTAAAACTTCCGCCCGGATAAATCCCCGCTGTATATCCGTATGAATTTTTCCGGCGGCGGCGGGCGCTTTCGTGCCTTTCTGAATCGTCCATGCCCGACACTCGTCTTTTCCGTAAGTCAAAAACGAGATTAAACCCAATAAATCATAAGATTCCTGAATCAGCCGATCCAGTCCCGATTCCGTGACGCCTAATTCTTCCAAGAATATTTCTCTCTCATCCGGCTCCAGCGTGACAATATCCGCTTCCATTTTCGCGCAAATCGGCAATACCCGCGCTCCCT
>CAJOFP010000256.1 GCA_905233795.1 uncultured Oscillibacter sp.
GGCGATATATTATTCTCACTCATGCGGCAATACACGCCGCAAGAAAACGCGTCAGGCAAATTAGCGCGTCGGGTGACGGGTTCCGAATATAAAGCGGCTTTAAAATATTTAGAAAATCTTGATATACGGGACGGCTATACTCAAGACCGCGCTTCCGCCGAAAGCGTCTACACGCCGGATTTTTCATAATATAATTAAAATATTAAAAATATAAATAAATATATATATAAATCAGGTGAAAGAGATAACATGAGCATATTTTTAATATTAGCGTATTTGTTTTTTATCGGCTCTTCGCTGGGCTGGGTACTGGAATTATTTTACCGGCGTTTCGCCCCGAATAATCTCAATCACAAGTGGATCAATCCGGGATTCTGCGTCGGGCCGTATGTGCCTTTATACGGCTTCGGACTGTGCATATTATATTTATTCGCAAGCTGGGGAGACCGTCACGGCGCGGCGGGACAGTCCGGCGAAAAAAATATAATTTTATTTATTCTCATGGCGGCGAGTATGACGCTGATTGAATATATCGCGGGCGTTGGGGCAATATACAGGGGATAATCTGCCCGAAATTTTCATTTTTCTGGGCGGTTTTAGGCGCGGCGTATTATTTTTTAATTCATACGCGAATTTTAAGCGCGTTAAAATGGCTGTCGGAAAATCTGGCGTTTTCGTTCTTTATCGGCTATTTTTTCGGCGTGTTTACGCTGGATGTCATTTACTCGGCGCGGATTATAGCGAAATTAAAACATTTCGCTGAAGAATATCAAGTAATTGTCCGGTATGAGAATTTAAAAGAGCATATACAAAAATCGCGGGAACAAGCGAAACAGCGTTCAAGATTTTTATTCGCGTTCCGCGCCGGACGCGATTTGCTGGAATATTTAAAATCGGCGTATGACAAAGCGCATGACAATCTGGGCAACGTAATCGAACACGCGTTAAAAAAATAAAAATATAAATCAAGCGTTAAAATTGAACCTCTCCCCTGTCTTCTCAAACAAACGCCCGCGATGGAACGTCTCACGGAGCGCGCAATATTTATCGGCGAGACAAATCAGCCACGCCTCGCGGCTGGTCGGGATTTGTGTGACGGTCAGCGGCCACATATGGGATAAAATAATATTTTTTTCCCGGTCATTTAGATTAAAATATTTTAAGGCGTTTTGCAAAGCCTGTCGGGGATGGGAAAAGCCGTGCAGTTTATGGCTTTTGTCGGGAATATGCCAGTCGTATAGATAAAAATCGTGCAACATACCGCCGCGAATTAAAGAAATCTCGTCGGCGTGGATGTGTAAAACTTGATTGAGTTTACGACCGCAATTCACGACGGCTTCACAGTGTTGAAACGTGTTTATATCGCCGTGCTGGATATAATTTTTCATCCGCGCCACTTCGGGATGTTCGCGGAGAGAATAAAAAATCTCGTCCGCCTCGCGTGTATTTATATTATTATTTCGCATATTTTTATATTATTTTAATTATAATTATTATTCTAAAAGATAATGATAGATAATTTCGGCGACGCCGTCATGATTGTTATCGCGTCTTGTGACGTAACCGGCGGCGGCTTTGACTTCGGGTAAAGCGTTTTTCATCGCGGCGCCCAATCCGGCTGTGCGTAACATGGAAATATCGTTGGCCTCGTCCCCGGCGGCTATAGTATCACGCGGGGAGAAATTTAATAATTTGCATACGTCCAATACGGCGCGGCCTTTATTCTGTCCGGCGGCGACGGCTTCTAAATAATATTGCCCGGAGAAAAACGCGTCGATTTTTCCCGCCATATTCGCCGCGATCCATTGGCGCATGGGTTCCGTTTTCATACGTCCGTTAAAATCAATCATGAGGGCTTTCGGCGGCGGCTCCGGCAGGTCAGTACGGACATTATCAATCACGCGATATGTCATGTCTGTTAATAAGCAATAACGGCGGGCGTTTTCGCTGTCGTTACGGCTTTCCAGAAGCACGTCGTTATTGTCATACGTCTGGATATAAATTTTACGCCGGTTGGCCTCGTCGAATAATTGATATAAATCATCCATATCAAGAGTACGGCGGAAGAGTTCGCGCTTGCCCGAACAGTCATAAATTACCGCGCCGTTATAGGCGATTAAAAAACATCCCGGCCCGTCCAGTCCGATGGATTCCGCCTGAATCAACGCGCTTTTTAAAGGCCGTCCCGACGCGATCACGACTTTATGTCCGCGAGATAACGCCAAGTGAACCGCCTGTTGATTCTCCGGGGAAATGCGTTTCTGATCGTTCAAAAGCGTTCCGTCCAGATCCAGAAATAATATTTTCGGTCTCATGATATTAATATCTCCATTCTTATTTTACGCGTTTTTATCCGTTTGATTGAGATACACGCGCCCGCGTTTTTTTATCCGTTTGATTTAGATTGATTTAGAAACGCGAATGATTTTCATGCCCAGATTTTTCAGGCGTTCCAGAACGACGGGCGGGGCGAGTTCGTCCGTGATAATCGTGCCGGGGGTTTCGAGGGCGAAACTGGCGTAAGCGCCCGTTTTGCCGATTTTGGTATGATCGGCCAAGATGTAATATTGATAGGCGTGACTGATCATGGTTTCGTTGACGCCCAGTTCCGTGGGAATATCGCATAAAATTTCCCCGTCGGGCGATATGCCGGAACAGCCCATAAAAGCCTTGTCGGCGCGTGTCATGAGCAGATTTCTCATGGCGCAGTCGCCCGTTAATACGCGTCCGCCGTCGCCGCGAGGGACGCCGCCTGAAATCGTAATCTCCACGCCGGACGGACAGTCAAAGCCGACCGCCAAGCCGTTATTGGTAAAAACCTGCACGGGTTCGCGTTGGATATAACGCAAAAGCTCCAGCGCGGTTCGACTGCCGTTGATAAAAATTTTATCGCCGGACTCGATCAAATCGGCGGCGCGGCGGCTGATAAAATCCCGGTAAAACGCCGTTTCGTCCTGTTCGTTCACGGACACGGCGTAAGGCTCGACGCTCGCGCCGCCGTAAAACCGGCCTATCTGTCCCAAATCTTCCAGCGCCTGCAAATCGCGCCGTATGGTCATGAAAGAAACGCCGAACAGGATGGACAGTTCTTCCACTTTGATTTTTCTCCGTTCCCGGATCAGCGCGAGGATTTTGGCGCGGCGGGCGTCCACGGCTTGGCGTCCCTGTTTCATGATTCCCCCCCTGAAAAACGCGGCGTATTTTTTATATTTATTTTTATTATTATTTTTTATTATATTTATATTATTTTATCTTATTCTAAAATTATATCTTCTGGATTTATATTTTCTAAACTTGTATTTTCATTTATAGTTTCCAGCAAGCCGGGCAGATCAAGAAAATCGCGCAGTAAATATACGCCGTTCGGGATATATGCAGGCCGTCCGGTATCGGCCCATGACGCGTTCTCCGGCGCGTTATTATTTAAATTATTATTTAAATTATTATTTAAATTTTCGCCGGGATTTAAATTATTATTATTTAAATCAAAATCCGGGCAGTACCAGATGGGGATTAAATCGGCCTTTAACGCGCCTTTTATATCATGCCTGAAACTGTCGCCCACGAACGCGCATTGAAACGGCGAACAACCCGCTTTTTCCATACAGTAATAAAATAATTTCGTCTCCGGCTTTTCGGACTGCACTTCCTCACTGGATACGATAAAGTCAAACAAATGCGCGATACGCAGGCGGGTTAATTTTTCGTATTGATAATCCGCCGTCATATTGGTTCCGACGCCGCGTTTCAAAGCTATCGAGACGCCGGGCGCGGGGCGCATATTGCGCAGGAACACGCCCCAATAGAGATTTTGCATATGATACGCCAGATAATACGGTTTTTTGAGATTTTCCAATAATATCTGATAGCGTATTAAGCGATTATGAATCGCGGCGCGTTCGCGTCCGGCGCGTTCCAACTGTTCGTCCATGGCGGCCCGATGGGCGGCTTGAAATTCTTCCGGCGATAAATGGAATTTTTCGCCCGCGTACCGGGTCAGCGCGTCGAACGCGATTTTATGCGCGGAATCATAATCATAAATCGTATTGTCTAAATCGAAAGCCACAGCGCGTATTTTCATATTTTTATACTTTTTATACTTTCTATAGATTTTTTCATATTTTAAAAATTTTTTATAAAATTTTATAATTTTTTTATAAAATTTTATTTTATAGATTTGTTTTTCGCTTGCTATTTGATACAAAACTTTTGATTATTATAATACGCTTGTCCAAACAAATCAAGAGGGGAGACGGAAAAAATACGCGGCGGATTTGTTTAAATCAACGCGATTGATTTTTTATATATTTTTAATTTATTATATTTCGACACGCTTTTATATTGCATAAACGCCGCGATTTTGATATGATATACGCGATCCGAAAGGGGGCCTGTATAGATATGAATATGAATATGAAATTTTTAAATTTTAATATAAAAAATATATGGCGCGTATCGCGTTCCTGTCTGGCCGCGTTATTGGCTTTTTGCTGCGCCGCCGCGTTTATGATAACCGCGCCGCCCGTCCGCGCCGCCGAAGTCGCCCGGCTGGACGCGCTGGAAGCGTTTCTCCATGAGGAAATCCGCAACGGCTCGCAATTAATCAAATTCAACAGCGATTTATATGGCCGTCCGTCTGAAGATGAGATTCGCTCCGTTTTCACGGCTTTGTTTAACACGCCGGATTTGTTTTTATTGGACGGCTCTTTCAGCTGGTCGTCACGCGGGACGGATTATCAGGTCACGCCGCGCTATCGGGAGGACGTTCTCGCCGATTACGACAACGCCAAAATTTTATACGAAAACGGCGTCAGCGGACTGGTCGCCCAAGTCAACCCGGATTGGAGCGATATTCAGAAAGTTTTATTTATCAACGATCAACTGGCTTTGAATTTCGCTTACGATTCCGGTTATACGAATTACGACGTTTATTCTTTTTTACGCGATAAAAAAGGCGTCTGCGAGGCGTACAGTTTATTCATGATGGCCGTTTTAGAGCGTTTAAATATCCCGTGTTCTTATGTCAAAAGCGATAGTATCAACCACATGTGGAATATCGTCCAGATAGACGGCGAATGGTATCATCTGGACGCCACTTGGAACGATCCCATGCCGGATCGTCCCGGTTATGCCCGCCATGTGTTTTTCTTATTGTCCACGAACGCCATGAAATCCGCCGAGGGCGGCGAACATTATTTAAAAGACGACTGGATTTTTGGCGAAAATGTCTCCTGTGAATCCACAAGATTTGACCAATATTTCTGGCGTTCGTCCGTTTCGCCGTTCGTCCAAGTCCCGGCTTTAAATCAATGGTTTTTTATAGACTCCAAAGGTCTGTCCCTCTGGGACGGCTCGTCCGATACGTCCGCGCAAATCCTGTCTTTCCCGGATTTGTTCCGGTCTTTATATCCCAATTATAAATTTCAGGGCTATACCGGCACTTCAGGATTGTTTTTATACGGCGATTTATTATATTTTAACACGGCGTTTAA
Organism: uncultured Oscillibacter sp.; assembly: GCA_905233795.1. GTDB lineage: Bacteria > Bacillota > Clostridia > Oscillospirales > Oscillospiraceae > Oscillibacter. The sequence goes on from CAJOFP010000256.1 coordinate 5,493, forward strand.
TATTTTATCTTATCATTTAAATACCGGCTCCGTCGAGGTTTTAAAATCCTATCTCAATGACGGCAATATTATATCCTGTTTTCAACAAGATCAAAATTTAATCGCAATCCCAATCCCGACGCCCCCAAAAATTTAAATAATCTCAATTCCGTTGACCCCAAAAACCCCGATAATTTAAATAATTTAAATCCCGATGACCCCAAAAACCCGGAAAATTTAAATCCCAATCCCAATCCCGACAATCCCCAGAACCCGGAGAATATTACTCCCGAAAATCCGGAGAATATCAACCCCGGCGACGGACAGATTACCCCCTATCCCAGTCAACCCCCCGCCGCCGTTTTTATCGACGTTTCCCCCGATTCTTACTGTTTTGACGCCGTCTCATGGGCCGTGGATCGCAAAATCACCAACGGCACGGATAAAAATATTTTTTCACCCAATCAGACCTGTTCCACCGCGCAAGTCATCACGTTTTTATGGCGCGCCGCCGGATCGCCCGGCCCCGTCGATTACAATCCGTTTCCCGATATTCAACCCGGCTCTTATTTTTATTACGCCGCTTTATGGGCGTATCAGGCCGGATTATTATCCGATCATGAGTATTTTCACGCCGACGCGCCCTGTACCCGCGCCGCCGCCGTGGAATATCTCTGGAAACTCGCGGGCAGTCCCGTGACGGGAACGAAATCTTTTTTCCAAGACGTTTCCCCTGAGATTCTCTCCGCCGTCGACTGGGCCGTGGATCGTAAAATCACCAACGGCACGTCCGAGACGCAATTTTCCCCCGATCAGATTTGCACCCGCGGACAAATCGTCACGTTTTTATACCGCG
>CAJOFP010000257.1 GCA_905233795.1 uncultured Oscillibacter sp.
CGTGGGTGTGAAAAGATTTGATAAATCCCAATCCGCTCCAGCCGAGCGTAAAATATAACGCGAACGGCAGCCACCGCCAGCGGCCCGGCCCAAAAGTCAGCGTAATCCATACGCCGGTTATAATCACGCACCATTGCGCGCAAAACAGCGCGACGCCCGGTTTCCCGCCCAGATAGACCAGTAAAATCGGCGCGAACGTCCCGCCGATCAATAAATAAATCGACGCGTAATCAAAACGCCGACAAATCCGTTTGGCATTCGAGCCCGTCGGCATAGCGTGATAAATACAGCTTACGGACATCATAAAAAGCATACTGATTCCGTAAATCAACGCCGCCGCGATTTTCCATGCCGTATCGGATTTAGACAATAAAATCATCATACAGGCCGCCGCCATCGGGATTCCGGCGCCGTGGCTGGCCGCGTTAAAAATCTCCTCTCTGCGCGTCAAGACCGGCGGTTCGTTCCGTTGACGCGTCAATTCCCGTTTATATTCCGATTTTAATTTTAATTCCCGTTCCTGATTTTTCGCGTCCCGCTTGCGTTTCCATTCCTGTTTCATATTCATCACCCGATTTCAGAAATAAAATAAATTAAATTATTATAAACTATTATATATATTATTATACACTATATTTTATATTATGTCATATAGTTTTCAAAACTATTTATATAATATTAAAAAAATAAAATAAAAATCCCCCTCACGATTTCGCGTTTCCGGAAAAAAGCGTCATCAAAGGGGGATTTCTATATTATTTCTATATTAAATATTCATGCCGTCAATTTTTTATTTTAATATTTATATTTTTATTCAAGATTCCACAAAGACATAAATCACATCTGTCCGGGGGATACGAATATCATTCCCGACAAATCCCGCGCCGTCCAACTGTTCCAGAATCGCGGCGTAATCGTCATGGGAAAACGCGTACCAGACGCCGTCAGACGCCGTTTCCAACGGCTCAAACGCGCTGAATATCGGCGCGGCGTCGGCGGGAAGCGTCAAAGCCGCCTCGTAGGCCGGACTTTCCGCAACCGGATTTTCCGCCGCGCTGTTTTCTCCGCCGCCGTCATTTTCTTCCGCTTCCGCGAGAGACGCGCCGTTTAAAATGCTGTCCGGCTCTCCCTCATCGGGATCGGGCGCCAGATCATCCTCTTCCGGGATTTCCGTATTTTGAACGCTTTCCGCGCTCCGAGCCGTCTCATTACTATTATTTATATTATTATCCGCGCTTGTATCCTGTTTTTGTTCAGCCGCTTCCGGCTGCGCTTCCTCAATCTCTTGAGTAACTTCGGCGTTATCCAGACTGTTCAAATCGCTTACATCCGCGTTATCCGCCGCGCTTTCTTCCGCCGTCGTTGTTATATCCCTTTCCGCGCTTTCCGCCTCATTTTCCGACGCTTCCGGCGCGTTTTCCGCGCTGTTCATTTCGCCCGCGTCCGCGGGTTCGGCTGTCTCCTCAACGCTCTGATCCGCCGCCGCGCCGCCGCCCGCGACCGCCGCGCCGACTTTTTCCGTCGCGCCGCGATTAGGGCTGAACGCGCCGCTGATCTGTACCGCCGCCAGAACCGCCAGACACGCCGCCAAGCCCACCGCGATATTCCGCCAGTTTCGGGCGTTTTTATCGCCGTTATTTCCCGCGTTATTATTATTCGCGTTCTGAAAATCAACCGCGCCGCTGTTCCCCGTATTATTATTAACGCCGGGATTCGCGTTTATATCCGTATTTTCCGGGACGGCTTCATTCCGGGGGTCTAAATTATTATTATTATTATTATTATTATTATTTTCCATATTATACGCTCCTTTCCGCGTCGGGAGGGCGGCCATGACCGATTCCGCGAAACCGTCAGGAACCGTCACGTCATCCAAACCCGGAAACGCCTCTCGAATCCTCGCGGCGTCTCGCGTATAACGCTGACAGTCCGGACACTCCGCCACATGAAACCCCACTTCCGCCATTTTCTCTTCCGATAATTCCGCGTCTATAAACGCGTCCAGCAGGGGGGCGTATTTTTCATGATCTCTGGTCATGACTTCCCCTCCTTTCCTGTTTGTATAGACGAAATACAATCAGAAAAGTTCCCGCTTCCCAGCAGAATTTTACGCAGAGCCGACCGGGCGCGGCTGACGCGGGATTTCACGGTTCCCGGCTCCAGATTTAAAACCTGTCCGATTTCATGATAAGAAAGCTGATGTGTCTCGCGCAATATTAAAATTTGCCTGTGCTCCGGGGACAAATCCGCCAACGCCCGTTCGATTTCGCGGCGCAAATCGGCGCGTTCGGCGAGCGTTTCCGGGGACGGCGATAAATCCGGCAAATCCGGCGCGGCGTCCTCATCATCCAATGACGGCCCCGCGTGAGATATATGCCGACGCTGACGGCGTATCTGATCAATACAGGCGTTCGACGCCAGACGATATAACCATGTTGCGAAACCGGAATCGCCGCGAAAATCGGGCAGACCCAGCCACGCGGATATAAACGCCTCTTGCGCCGCCTCCGCGCCGTCCTCAGGATTGCCGCACATACGGTTCGTCAATGCCAGAACTTTTCGCTCATAGCGCCGTACCAATAATTCAAACGCCTCTCGATCCCCTTCACGGGCGGCGTTGACCAGTTCAAGCTCCGATATTAACTCTTCAGGATTATTTTTATTTATATCGCTTTTATTTTCATGATTTTCTGTATTATTTTCACTATTATTTTTATGATCGCCGTTACGCGTAATCGTCCGTATATGCGCCTGACTGAATCCGGCGGCGGGAATCCGGCTTGTCTCCCCGTTATTCAAATCTTGATTTAAATCAGGATTTAAATTTTTTAGATTTAGATTAAAATCCGTCTCTGTCATATCAAATCCCGTTTGATTCCTTTCGTCACATGATATACGTCTTCCATCGTATTCATCCGGACAATTTGTTCTTTATAATAGCCGGAATGCGGGACGCCTTTTAAATACCAGCAGTAATGCCGCCGGGCTTCCAGTACGGCGATCCGTTCGCCTTTATATTGCGCGGCAAGTTCAATCTGACGAACCGCCGTGTCACAGCGTTCGTCAAGCGGCGGCGGCTCCGGGATTTCTTTTCCGTCCAGCGCGGCGGCGGCCTGTTTGAAAATCCACGGATTGCCGCACGATCCGCGCCCGATCATGGCGAAATCCGCGCCCGTGATACGCAAAACGCGTATGACATCTTCAGGCTTCCAAATATCGCCGTTCGCTATAACCGGAATCGACACGGCCTGTTTGACCTGTCGAATGCAATTCCAATCCGCCGCGCCGCCGTATAAC
>CAJOFP010000258.1 GCA_905233795.1 uncultured Oscillibacter sp.
GGCGCTGATGGCGTGGGGAATCGGCGCGGGCGACGCCGTATTCGTACCGGATTTTACTTTTTTCGCCAGCGGCGAATGTCCGGCGTTTTTGGGCGCGACGCCCGTGTTTGTGGATGTGGAGCCGGACAGTTATAATATTGATCCAGAGAAACTGGAAATCGCCGTTCAGTCTGTGATAAAAGCGGGAGAATATAAGCCGAAAGTCGTTCTTGCGGTTGATTTGTTCGGACAGCCCGCGGACTATCCAAAAATCCGCGCGATTTGTAATCAATATGACTTGTTTTTATTGGAAGACGGCGCGCAGGGTTTCGGCGGAAAAATCGGAACTCAAAAAGCCTGTTCGTTCGGGGATATTTCCACAACGTCATTTTTTCCCGCGAAGCCTCTCGGCTGTTACGGCGACGGCGGCGCGATTTTCACGGATGATGACCATTGGGCGGCTTTGATCCGCAGTTTATGCGTACACGGCAAAAGCGGCGATGATAAATATAATAATATCCGTCTTGGGATGAACAGCCGTCTGGATACGATACAGGCCGCGATTTTACTGGCGAAATTCCGGGCTTTTACGGAATATGAACTGGATGCCGTCAACCGCGCCGCCGAATTATATAACGGGTTTTTGAAAGATACGTCCGTTTCAATGCCCGTTATAAAAGAAGGATTTTATTCAAGCCGGGCGCAATATACGATCCAATTTCATGAAAATATCAACCGCGACGCTGTACAGGCGGCGCTTCGCGGACAGGGAATCCCCGCCATGATTTATTATCCGCGTTCCATGCACAGGCTGGGCGCGTTTGCGAATACTGACAGCGCGGACGCGGATTGTCCGGTGACGGAAATGTTATGCAAAACCGTTTTAAGTTTGCCTTTACATCCATATATGGAGCGAAATGATATTATAAAAGTAACGGACGGCATTTATAACGCGATCCGTCAACAGCGGGAAATCCAAAAACTCGGTATAAGCGGAAACTTAAAACCGTAATCTGTTAATACGAAAATAAGGTATTTTGCGGACACACTGAAGTTCGCCAAGAGTATATAAAAAGAATGATGATCCGACAGGAAGTCCGGATTTAAAAATATAAAGAAATTCGCTCCGATTCGGATCATTGTTTCGATATCGGGGCGAATTTCTTTTGCTCTTTTGCGAAATTATAAATAAAAATATTTTTTGTGTGAAGTAATAAAGCCATAAATGATAATGAATAATCGCATCCGACAGTTATAATTTTATATATTGGAGGAGGCGATAAGGCTTTGACATCGGCGAAAATTAAATCATTGCGGGTGGCGAGAGGCTGGACGCAGTCGGAACTTGCCCGGCGGCTGGGCGTCACGCGAAACGGCGTCAATTCATGGGAACAGGGGCTTTCGATACCGTCTCCGGTCTGTCTGGTGGAACTGGCGAAGACATTTTCCGTCTCCACGGATTATTTGCTGGGTGTGGAGAAACTCGACGCCGTGAACGTGACAGAGCCGTAAAATCGACGCGTCCGGATTTTTCGGCGTGTCTTTCTGATCCGTCGCAATCCGCGTATGCGCTGTCATGATACGCCGGTCAGCGACGGATCGGAATTTGTGATTGATAACAACGGTCATTTATTTGAAAAATATCCCGATGTGTCGGCGTTTACGCCGCGCTTCCGGGATATTTTTTTTATTGATACGGACGCTTCCTTTTTATACGGAAGCGTCGCGGGATTATCGGCTGTATCGGAGACATCGACGCAAAAACGGCGATGGCTGCCTTACATAGCCGAATATCCCTGACCTTCATTTTCTTTGAAATTTCAAAAAAATGGAGGTCAAACAAAGTGAATATTATTTATCTTCGGGATCAGGAACTGGCGTCCCGGCTGGACACGCTCACCTACGCGGAACTGCGGGGATTGTTGCCCGACATTCGCGGCATCCGTTTGCCGCGCCCCGTCTCGCTTCTGGACGACCGCCGCGACCTGTTTTTGGAAGCGTCGGAGGCGGATTTCAGCGTCCGGATTTACGCGAACGGTCTCTTTCTGTACCGGGAACCGGGGGAGGCGACCGTCTTCGCGGTATCGCGTTGCGGGCGAATCGCTTTCCCGTCCGTGACGGGCGAGCCGCATATTGTGGATATGTCGGACTGCGTGTGGTTTTTGCCGCTGAAAATCGCGGGAGAGAACCGCGTGGATCGCAACCGGAACAGCCGCGAGGAATATCGTTGCGCGTATCGCTTTGAGGCGGATCGTCGTTCCGGGGCGTATATCCCGGATAATCTCACGCCCTGTACGCCTGATTTTACGCGGGAACCGAATCCGGAGGCTGAGAAATTGGCGCGCCGTGAGAAATACGCGGCTATGAAAACGTCTTTGAATCATCTGACGCGGCGGCAAACGGAACTGACGCTTCTGTATCACGGCGGCATGAATATGAGTGAGATCGCGGAAAATCTCGGAATCCGCAAATCCACGGTGTCAAAAACGCTCCGGAGAGCGCGTGAGAGACTGAAAATATTCTCCTGACAGTCCGGCGCGTCCCGAACCTGTTGATTTATATTGGCGAAATAAATAATAACACGTCGTAATTTTTGTTAAAAACGTAGAATTTTGGAAATCAATCAAAATTTTCTCTGAAAACGTCTAACTTTCGCGTCGTCCGTTCTGTAAAAATGAGAGGATTTTTCAGAAATCGGACGGTTCTAAAATCCGGTTCTAAAATCCTCCAAAAAATCATAAAAGGAGGGATTGTTTATGGCTGTCTGGAGACCCGCGAAGATTAGCGGAAATCTCCGCGGCCCGGCGTAGTTCCGGAATATTTGTCGGACGCGGCGCGGAAAGACACGCTCTGAAATCAACGGCGAATTATAAATCAGACAGGGAGGGAAAAAGATGCCGGAACGGAATAAAAAAGAACAGGATATAATCCCGATGACCCCGGAAGCGTGGCGGGATCAGAAGCTGATCGCGCTGGAACTTCGTCGGCGGCGCGAGAAACTCCGCATGACGCGGGAAGAGCTCGCGGAAAAAATGGGCGAGCCGTACAACGCGGAACTGATCGCCCAATATGAAAACGGCGGGGAAATTCCGATGGAAATGTGGACGGTGTTCGCTATAGTGGAGGCGCTCGACGCCGACCTGAGCGAAATCTCGCCGAAAACCCTGCTGGCGAAGCGGTGCGCCGAGAGCGGCTACGCCGATTTGAACGAGGAATCCCGTCATATTATTGACGGCGTCATCGGCGCGGTTTTGAAAGGTCAGACTTCCGCCTCGTGACGCCGGGAAGATTCCCGCGTCAAATATCGACGAAATATTCCGCGAATTGCGTGAATTAAAAAAACGCGACGCGGCGAAGGAGATTTGAAATGCCTGAAAAGCCTGAACATCATGAGGAAGACAACATCTGGGTCGGCGAGCGGATTCGGACGCTGCGGAGAGACGGGAAACTGTCTCAGACGGACCTCGCCGTCATGATCGGGGACGCGAACTACCAGAAATATATCTCTAATTATGAGAACGGCGTCGATCATATGCCGATTGCGGTATTTTTCGCCATTATGGAAGCGCTTCGCGCCTCGCCGATTGATCTTCTTCCGCCGAGACTGTACGGAAAGAACCGGAACGTGTTCGACGATTACATGACGTTGAACGCGGAACATCAGGAGGCGGTCAGCGAACTCATACGCGCTCTGCTGAAAGCGGAAAACAAGAGTTGAACGCGCTTTTCAATACGGTCTTAGTTATTCCAATAAAATATAATAAAAATAAAAATAAAATAAATTAAATTAATTTTTACGCGGAAAGGCGCCGTTCCATACCCTTGGAGCGAACGCCTTTCCGCGCTGTTTTTATACGACGCCGTTTCTTCGGGTTATCACGCCCGGAGGTCATTTATCCCTATTTTGGATAAAATACCCCCAAATAAGCCCCAAA
>CAJOFP010000259.1 GCA_905233795.1 uncultured Oscillibacter sp.
CCGTAATGCCGTCCTCTTTGATTTTATCCCAATTATATTCTTTTCCGTCGCGCCAGTAATGCAGTCTCAGCGAATACATTCCTCTCGCGCTGTAAGTCGTGTCCGGCATTCGATAAATAATCGCGTCGCTGTCATGATTATTACGACTGACTTTTTGGGCTTTAAAGCGCGAATCGCCTTTCAATGTCATCTGATTATCAAATTCTACCGTAGGATCGCTGGAACGCGTCCGGATCACCCGACAATCGAACAATTCCCCTTTCGCGTTGAACGAACTGAATACAATGCCCTCGCTGTATTCCGCGCCGTAACCGGTTCTTGTGAAAATCTGCGCTGTGACATCGACGGCGTTTTCGTCTTTTTGGGCGTCCGCCAGCGTTTCATATATTTGATCGCTTGCATAGACTTTCACGCCGTATTCCTGCCAGATCGCCTCGCCGGTATCTTGCGCCGTCTCAGACGGAGTTCGATTTTGCGTTCGATAAGTCCCGTAATAGCCGTCAATATTGGCGGGTTCGTATAAATCCGCTTCCGTCTTATTGCCCAATCCATCCTCGCCGCCGGCTTTTGTGAAATGCCGATACGCCGCGCTTATATAAAATCTATCCGCCGCGACGCTTCCGATTTTTATATCTTTCGGCATTCGATAATAATAAAAATCTATATTCAAAGCGTCATCATGTTCGATTTTATCAAATTCCAGTTCCCAGTTCTCAAAATTTCCGGCGTCGTTTTTGACGGCGGTATTATTCGTATGAGGTTTGCGGAACATGATCACATCAGGTCGGACATCCTCCGGAAGTTCCCACTGCGCGTCCGGGTCTATTTTTACCAATACCTGAAACGGCATAACCGCGACGGGATTTCCGTCCCTGCGCCAGACAACCGTGAAATAAGTTTTCGCGCTTTGCTCGTCTTTTTGCTCTTCTTGTTTGTCCTGACTGTCTTGTTCTTTATCTTTTTTCTCCACCGCGAGAGTAGCTATATAGCGTTGGTTCAGCGGCTGCGTGTCCAGTTCTTTGCCCCAGACCCGGCTCGTGATGTCTACGGGTTTATGATCCGCGTCCTCAGCCGCTTTGAACGCGTCCACCGTCAGATAAACGCCCTCATAAACGCTCGCGTCCAGCTTTTTATAAATATTATAATTATCCGCCTGATCGTTCAGTCCTATTGTGAGATACGCCGGACCGTCTTTCCACTGTTCATTGACGATAAATTCATACGCGCCTATAGTTTCTTTCCGTTCCTTTTCGGATTCGGAAGAAGCGGGTATAATATACTTCGCGCCGTCAGCGTCATATTGATTGGATTTAATCCGGATTCCGCCACGCTGTTCGTCGGCGTATGACGCTTTCATGGTCAGCTGATTATCAATAAAGCCCGGAACGCTCGTCTCAACATGCACAAGATAGCGCATATCATTTTGATCCAACTGATCCAACTGACCTGTAATCATTTCCCATGTCCTGAATGTCCCGGATGTCTCGGATGAGATATTTTTTACATACCCGCCGTTATTGATAATATTCAAATCGCCGCTGTTGACCCGTCCCCACGCGACTTGATTTTTCGCTGTCTTGGCTCCCGGTATAGTAGGCAATTCAATATCCAGTTTCGCGTTGTCCAGTTCCCACGAGAAAAAGCCGTCCAATTTCGCGTATAAATCACTTTCGCGCAACGGCAAAAGACTTTGCAACGAGGCTTGATATTCCTCTTCAGCCGCTTTGTCCGTCCAATATATCCGGTCTTCGTATTCCACAAACGGGATATACTGCCCCGGCGTATTTTCCGACGCGCCGATCCATAAGCCCGCCCGGATCAATTTCGCCGGATCAGTGCGTTTTGAATGGGTCGTGAACGTATAACCGCCGATTTGCAACGCGTCTTGGGGACTTTCAAACCATAAGGTTCGGTCGTCCTTCTTCGGCGTAAATATAATCACGGGAGTAGGCGTCGGCGTCAAATCATTATCCGATTTCTTCGTTTCCTTTTCCAGCCGCGTATAAGAAAATTTAATTCCATAGGGATAAAAGGCGTCGTCCTCGATTTCAATCTCGTATTTTCCATCGACGGCAAGAACGTAATTCGGCTTGACTTCTCTCGCCTTCGGATCCTTTTTCCGCGCTTCTATAGTAGCTTTTTCGGCATCTTCAATGGCTTTTTGCGCCTTTTCCGCGTCATTTCCTACAGTGATTTCTCGCGTTTCCGTCTCCGTTTTTCCGTCTTCCGTCTGATACGGAATCACGCTTGTATATATCACTTCGTCCAGCCATGTCGGATGAATGGAAAACGTGACGCCGTGTATTTTACGCGTGGAATTTAAATCTTTAAATTCCAGTTCCGTCCATGTCCCTGAATTTCTCAGCCGGAACGATACTTTCACGGGGAAATTGACTTCGTCGCCTACTGGAATGGCGTATCGTCCGTCGTCACCCACAGCGTCATAATTACGATGGGATTTGGCCCATTCTTTGTCATGACCCACGATTTTGTCAGTTTTCTCGTCATCGTTGACGCGATAGACAATCTCTCCGCTCCACGCGGAACGAATGACAAATTTATGTCCGCGAATTTCCACGGTCGAACCGGCATTTTCAAATATTTCTTCCGTTTCCGTTTCAGAGCCGCTGGCGTTCCGCACAGTGAATTTGACCGTACACGGGAATATAATACTATCATTTGGATTAATCGCGTAATCGCCGCTCGCATTATCCGTCGTGTCGAATAATTCATAATCTGACCGGACGGCGGCTTTGTCCGCGTCGTGGCCGACGGTAATTATACTTTGTCCGGGAAGCTGATATTTGACTTCG
>CAJOFP010000260.1 GCA_905233795.1 uncultured Oscillibacter sp.
CGGAGACGTATTTCCGTTTCCTCGTCCGTATCCCGGATTTTGATCATAATCGTATCCTCATTCAGCACGGTGATCCGCTCCGCCAATTTGCGGGTCAGCGTATCGTCATAGACCGTGAATTCCATCGGCTGTTGATCCAGCCACTCTTTCAGTTCGCTTAGACGCGACGCCTGTTCCTCACATCGCGCCTGTTCCTGACGAAGATTTTCTATCCGCGTTTCCAGTCTTTTCTTTTCCTCGCCTAACTTTTGCAGTCGGGCGTTCCATTCCGGATTGTCCATATCTTCCAGAACTTTTTCCAGCAGGTCATTCTGTTTCTCGGACAATCCGTCCAGTTTTTGAAGCAGGTCCGTCACGCTTTCGCCGTCGCTCGTCTTTCCGTATCTGACAATGCCGACCAGTTCCAGTATCCGTCGCGTCAGTTCCTCACGGTTCGCCGCGAACCGGTTCAGCGCGGTCAATACGCCGTCCTGAAGCCGATCCTCATCCAGCGTCGGGGAATAATGACAGAATTTCTTTCCGTATTCCAATCGGTTAACGCACCGCCAAACAATCGCATTCCCCACAGAACAGCAGTTCCGAGAACGCGTATTTTCCCGAATATTTGCCCTGTTCCGTTTTCGCCGTCCTGCGCGCGACTTTTCTCTTGCTGGCTCGCCGTGACGCTTCTTCCTGTACGCGCCGGAACACCTCTCGCGGGACAATCGCCTCATGATGATTCTCTATATAATACATGGGCCGCTCGCCCCGATTCTTTCGGACTTTCTTATCAATCGGATCAGCGACATAGGTTTTTTGCAACAGCGCGTCGCCGACGTATTTTTCGTTTGTTAAAATATTTTTTATTACCTGCCTCGACCATGCCTTGACGCCTTCCGCCGTGGGAACGCCGTCCGCTTCCAGTTCTTTCTGAATATCTCCCAGACTGGCTCCTTCCAAGTACCTGCGGTAAATTCGTCTCACGGTCCGCGCCTCATCCGGATCAATTTCCGGTTTTCCGTCCGGTCCCCGCCGATAGCCAAGCGTCTTCTTATATTGAAACGGCACGTTGCCCGCTTCCTGACTTTTCTGGATTCCCCATCGCACATTTTTACTCAGGGATTCGCTCTCGGCCTGCGCGAATCCGCTGAACAGCGTCAGCAGAAACTCGCTGCTCTGCGTCAGGGTATTGATATTCTCTTTTTCAAAGATTACCCCGATACCGGCGTCTTTCAGAACCCGCACGATTCTCAGACAGTCCAGCGTATTCCGGGAGAATCTGGAAAGCGACTTGGTCAGAATCATGTCGATCCGTCCGCGCTTGCAGGCGGCGATCATACGGTTAAATTCCGTCCGGTTTTTCGTACTTGTTCCGGACAGTCCCTCGTCGGCGAAGATCCCGGCCAGTTCCCAATCCGGATTTTCCGAAATCACGCGGGTATAATATTCTATCTGCGCCTCATAGCTGTTCAACTGCTCCTCGCTGTCCGTGCTGACACGGCAGTAAGCCGCCACCCGTTTGATTCCGGACCGCTTTTCCTCAACTGGCGCGGCTTTTGTTTTCCTCGCGGGAATGACATGAATTTTCCGCTGTGATAATACCTGTTCCATACCCATGCTCCTTTGAAACCTTTCGGCTCCGTCCCGTTACGTTGGCTGGAAGTATATATTAATCGCGTTGTTTTTTGAAACGGTAATATGATGAATCAATTTATCGGGATGTTTCCAGTCCGGCTCCGTCACGGCGTCGCGTCGTTTGGCTTCGTTCGGATTCGGACAGCAATCATATCTGGCGGAGACGCCCCGTAAAATCAGGGACACCGTTTCTTCCGGATGCGCCGGATTCTCCATGCTCCGCTGAACGGCGTTTTCCAGACGGATCACCTCCGCGGACGGTCGCCATATATTATCAAGCCCTTGATCTTTCTTTTTCGCCGTCTGTGATATAATCGCGTTGATAAGTTCCGCGTCGGGCAGATCAATCTGAATTTTGCATTTTTTACAGTTCAGCCGGATTCTGTCCGCGCCGACGCTCTCACCGGCTGTCACGCGCAGATTTCCGCCGCATTCGGCGCATATCAGAAGCTGTCTGAGTCGGAGAACCGGACGCGACGGAATGTCGCGGTTTTCCTGTTTGCTCTGAATTTTCGCCTGAACCGCCCTGAATTGTTCGTGATTGATAATCGGCTGGTATCCGTCCTCTCCGGCGTAGCGCGGATTCTCAAGCAGACGTTTGATTTTGTGCTTGTTCCATGAGGCGTCCTCGTCGCTGAACGGAATCCCGTGATCGTTGAGCGCGTCCGCGATTTTCTGATAGGACAGACCGTCCAGATACAGCGTGACGATCCGCCTTACCGTCACGGCTTCTCCGTCGTTTATAATCAGTTCTCCCATCCGGTACTGATAGCCGTACAGCGTCTTTCTATGATTCATATCTTTCCCTCCTGAATACGCTCCGTCAGTTCGATTCCGCCGTACAGACGGAACCGCAGACAGGTTTCGGATACGGCTGTAACGGATTCCACCAGTTCGGCGAAGAGATTCCCGTCGAATGTCTCCGGATTTTCCGGACCGCTTTCTATCAGGCGCGCGAGACGCGTCAGATTTTCGATTAAATCCTCAATATCCTGATTTTTTAATATCATCCGCCGATCCCGGCGCAGACGCGTGATTTTCGCGTTGATTTCCCGCAGTTTCGCCGCGAGGACATCCTCGTCGATCAGTCCCGCCGAGCGGATTCGCGTCAGTTTATAATTCTTTTCCGTCATCTCCGCGATTTCCCGGTTGACGGCGAGAATCTCCGGATTCCGCCGTTCCAGTATCTCGCTGAACTCACGCAGTTGTGAAATCGCCGGTCGCAGAATTTCTTCCGAATTTCGTTTCAGTTTGCCGTACATCGTCATAAACGCGGCGTATATTTTACTCTCCGGTATCCGTCCGACCGGACAGGCGGACGCGTTTCTGACGTGTTTCAGGCATGACCATGTCACAAATCCGTTTTTCGATTTCTTGCGGACGAAAGTCGTTCCGCACTGTCCGCATATTATTTTTTTTGTCAATTTTTCAAAACAGGTATTGCAAACAGATATTGAATATGTTATTCTAAAACAAATACAGACAACAGTACATAAAGGAGATGGAATATTATGCCACTGGTACAGGCGAAATGCACCAACTGCGGCGCAAATCTGCAAATTGAGAATACCAAAGACGCCGCGATCTGTCCCTACTGCGGGA
>CAJOFP010000261.1 GCA_905233795.1 uncultured Oscillibacter sp.
GCTGATTATCGGCGGTTCCGGCTCCGGAAAGACCAGATTTCACATCAAACCGAACCTTATGCAGATGAACGCCTCATATATCGTAACCGATCCGAAAGGGTTAATATGGTAAGGACAGAATATTCGATACGCGAATATTTTTAATTTGCAATATTTTAAGGAGGTCTTTACTATGACGGCGGACAACAAAATCACGGCCTTGTACGAACGGCTGTCCCGTGAGGACAATCAGGACGGCGAAAGCAATTCCATCACAAATCAGAAGGAATTTCTGGAAGATTACGCGAAGCGGAACGGATTCCGTAATATCCGGCATTACACGGACGACGGGGTAAGCGGCACGACGTTCGAGCGGAGCGGTTTCCAGTCCATGATCGCCGACATGGAGGCCGGACGCCTGAGCGTAATTATCGTGAAAGACCTGAGCCGTCTGGGGCGCGAGTACATCCAGTCCGGGAAATACATGGAACTGATTTTCCCGGTTTACGGCGTTCGATTTATCGCGGTGAATAACGGGGTGGACAGTGACGACCCCGGCACGATTGAATTTTCTCCGTTTCTGAATCTTATGAACGATTTTTACGCCCGTGACACCAGCCGTAAAATTAAGGCGATTTTCAATTCCCGGATGTCCAACGGAAAACGGGTGTCGCCCAGCGTTCCATACGGTTATCTGCGCGACCCGAAAGACAAACAACATTTGATTGTGGACCCGGAACCCGCGGCGGTGGTGCGTCGTATTTTTCAGATGGTGATCGACGGTTACGGCGTTCAGAAAATCGCCGACACGCTGACCGCCGAAAAGATTCTTATCCCGTCCGCTTACGCGGCGGAGCATTGCCCGGAAAATCAGCACAGCAAAAGTTATCATGATCCCTGTTACTGGTCCGCCACGGCTGTCGGCTATATTCTGGAAAAACAGGAATATATGGGCCACACGGTTCTTGGAAAAACCGTCGGCGTCAGTTATAAAACGAAAAAGCGGCGTAAAGTGAAGCCGGAGGAACTGAAAATTTTCCGCAATACTCATGAGGCTATCGTGGATGAGGAGACGTGGAATCTCGCCCACAAACTGAGACGGACTGTGCGCCGGGGATATTACCCGGACAGGATTCCCAATCCGCTTACCGGTCTGCTCTACTGCGCCGACTGCGGACACAAGCTGTCCCATTCGCTTCCCAAACCCGATAAGGAAAAAATCTATGACGCGGACGATAATTACAGATGTTCCAAATACCGCTCCCGCGCGGGAACCTGTACGATGCACTTTATTAAAACTTCCGTCGTTCAAGATTTGGTTCTGACATCCATCCGGGAGATCAGCGCGTATGTCCGGACAAATGAACGCGGATTTCTGGACACGCTTCAATCGGAGAGCGATTCCGAACAGGAAAAGCGGATCAAAGAACAAAAAAAGGAAATCCGTAAAATGGAACGCCGCATCGCCGAACTGGATGATCTTGTGAAAAAACTTTACGAGGGCAACGCGGCGGGGCGGATTCCGGACAAGCATTTTTCGCGGCTTCTGGACGGATATGATAAAGAGCAGTCCGAACTGGAACAGAAAGTAGATGAATTGCGGGCTGCTCTCTCCGAACAGGACGACCGGCGCGACAATCCGAAAAAGTTTATCGCTCTGGTGAAAAGATACACGGATTTTTCCGAACTGACCACGCCCATGCTGAACGAGTTCATCGAGAAAATCGTGGTGCATGAGGCCGACAAGTCCGGCGGAGAACGCAAACAGAAAGTAGATATTTACTTCAATTTCATCGGGAATTTCACGCTTCCGAAGCCGGAAATCACTCCGGAGGAGAAACAGCCGGAACGTGAACGCCGGGCTTTGGAAAGTCTGGAACACAAGCGGGAAATGAACAAGGCGCGTCTGCGTCGCTTCCATGAAAAACGGAGAGCGATGAAAGAGGCCGAGAAAGCGGCGCGTGAAGCCAATAAGAAAAAATAAAAATATAAAAATTTCGCCGGTGAGAAAAATTTTTCTTACCGGTGTCAAATTTGGGGCTTGCAAGTCTTGCGCCTGTCGGGTATAATATCGAAGAAGGTGGTGAAGCTATGGAAGAAAAGCGCAAGAAAGAACATCGCGTCCGGGATATAGAGCGCATCATGAAATTCCGTCTTTTGGACGATATTTTCATGAAAGAGGTTCTGCGGGGCAACATAAACGGCGTTCAGGATATTATCCGAATTATTCTCCGGCGCGATGACATAACGGTGCGCGAGGTGACAATTCAGGACGAATTGTCCAATCTGGTGGGACACGGCGTCCGGGTGGACGTTCTGGCGCAGGATGAATTGGGAAAATTTTATGACATCGAAATCCAGCGGGTCGGATCGGGAGCGGGGGCGAGACGTGCGCGGTATAATCTGGGCGCGGTGGACTGGCACAAGTTGCCGCCCGGAGAGGATTACGACAAACTGGCGGAAACGTGGATCATTTTCATCACGGAGACGGATGTGTTTCATAAGGGTTTGCCGGTTTACACGATTAACCGCTTTATCGAGGAAACGGGAGAGGCGTTCAACGACGGGGCGCATATCGTATACGCCAACGCCGCCTATGTCGGAGACGACGATTTTGGTAAGTTGATGGCGGATTTCCGGGAAACAGACCCGAAAAAGATGAATTTTCCGTCGCTGGCGGACAAAGTACAGCAGTTCAAGCAAACGGAAGGAGGCGTGGAATCCATGTGCCGAATTATGGAGGAAGTGCGCGAGGAAGGACGTGAAGAAGCGCGAATAGAAGAACGTAGAAACTTGATTGACATTCTGCTGGCGCATAATAGTGAGGA
>CAJOFP010000262.1 GCA_905233795.1 uncultured Oscillibacter sp.
CCGCCACCGCCGAACCCGGCGATTATTTCGTATTCGCGGGCAGCGCCGAAAACGCCCCCAACGCCCGCCTGAAAATCATCCGTTTCCCCAGCAGTCTCACAACAGCCGGCGAGTCCGATCTCACTCAGCCGACGGATGATTCTTTAAAATCTATATCTTATAACGAAACTTCCACCAAGGCCGATAATCTCAATTCTTATCTGACCGCCATTACCGATCAGCTTTATCAGGATTTGACCGACGAGGAAAAAGAAAATAAAATTAATATCGAGTTCGTTCTGAATATTTCACCGGAAAAATATCAGGCGGCGTCCGATACGCAATCCGCCCGGCTGGAAGCCGATCTGACCCTTAAAGCCTCGATAAAAATCACGGACGCCGACGGACAGGTCACGGATAAAGGCGAACGGGAAATCCACGAAAATCTGGACGCCCCTGTGACCGTCTCTATGCAAATCCCGGCTGATTTCACCCCGAAATCCGTTTTGCATTACGCGAACGAAAACGCGAAAACAAACGGCTTGATTTTGGAAAAACTGCCCGTGACCGTCACGGGAACCGGCGCGAACCGCGTCGCCACATGGAGCCAGCAGAGTTTCAGCCCCGTGGTTCTGACCGCTGATACCGCCCCGGACACGGTTTATATCAACTATCCCTCTCTTAATTCCGTCCGGGCTTACGGCGCGTCTGACATCGGCTCCGGTCTCGGCGGGAACTGGTCTTTGACGCTCGATAACGCGGCGTCGCCTTTCGTCAGCGGCGTATCCGTCCTGCGCAAAGCCGATTTCGATTATATTTTAAACAACGCCGCGAATAAAACCGCGAACGCGTCCGTCTATCAATATTCCGGCGGCGGTGGCGGTGGCGGCGGCGGAAGCAGCCGGTCGTCCAGCTCCACGCGCTATGATATTACTATAGCGTCCGGAATCTCCGGCGGAACCGTCAAATCCAGCGTCGATACCGCGAGAAGCGGCGCTTATATCACGCTGACCGTGACGCCCAATACGGGTTATAAAATCGACGACGTATCCGTCACGCGTTCCAGTGATAACGATACAAGCGTGAAAGTCTCCGGCCCCAATCGAAGCGGCGATTATACTTTCACAATGCCCGCCTATGACGTTACCGTCAACGCGAGATTTGTCAACGAAAACGGCGAGGCCGCGCCTACCCCCGTTCCCACAAGTTCCATTACGCCGCCCGCCGGACAGTACGCCGTGCAAATCGCCTCTAATATCACAAACGGAACAATTCATTTAAACAGCTCCAGCGCGGCGCCCGGCGCGACAGTCCCCGTACAGGGCATACCCAATACCGGCTACGGATTGTTTAATATCTCCGTCACGGACGCCAACGGAAACGCGGTCGCCGCTGTTCAGAGCGATACCGGCGCCACGTTTACCATGCCGTCCAGCAATGTCACCGTCAACGCGTCGTTCCTGCCCAATCCGTTCAGCGATATTAACGCCGGACATCATTATTATAAGCCTGTCTTATGGGCGTTAAACCGCGAAATCACAAAGGGCAAAAACGCAACCGTATTCGCGCCCTATGACGCCTGTACACGCGGACAAATGGTCGCTTTCTTATGGCGCGCCGCCGGTTCCCCCACGCCGACAACCCAAAACAATCCCTTTACGGATGTTCTGACCGGCAAATATTATTATAACGCCGTTCTCTGGGCGGTTGAGCATAATATTACGCAGGGCACCAGCGCCACAACATTCGCCCCCGACATGGTCGTCACACGCGGACAAATGGTCACGTTCCTGCACCGTATGGACAACGCCGGCGCCGTACAGGCGAACAATCCCTTTACGGATGTCGTGAATCCCGCCAGCTATTTCTATTATCCCGTACTCTGGGCGATTCAGAACGGCATCACAAACGGCATCACCGCGACGACGTTTGAACCCATGACCGGCTGTACACGCGGACAGATCGCCACGTTCTTATATCGCTTTTTTAACCGGTAATCTAAAAATCTAAATATTAAAAATTAATATTAATTAATATTAAAATTCCCCCGGCTGTAAAATACGCCGGGGGAGTTTTTTATATTTTTTATTATATTTTATTATATTTATACTGGGCTTTTGTCGCCGACATGAAAAAAAGTAAAATCGCCGGTCGCTATTAATTTCCCGTCGTCCGCCGTGATTTCCACTTGTATTAAACAGGTTTTCCGTCCCCGATGAATCACACGCGCCTTGCCGATTAATTTTCCCGCGCCGCGATTGCTTAAAAAATGCAGATTGCTATTCTGCGTGACATAGGCGCGCCCGTCCGTATGGGCGGCGAATCCGGCGACATCGTCCGCGATTGTGTAAATCGCGCCGCCGTGCGCGTATCCGTACACGTTTAAACTCTCCCGGCGCAAATCCAACGTACAGACCGCCTCGCCGTTTTCGGCTTTGATTAAATCCACAAAATTATGCGTCATAAACGGATTGTCGTCAAATACGCGCTTATAATTTTTATTATTTTCACTCAATTATATCACATCCCATGTATTTTTTATATTTATAACATATTATTTCCATAAAAGCAAAATATAAAAATTATCTCTTGACAAGTCACGGGATATATTTTATGATAATAATATAATATATGAACATATGAACAAACGCGCATATATTAAAATATAATAAAAAATATAATAAATAAAAAAATATAAAATCAGGAGGACGGCGCGAATGCGGGATTTGTATGACGCGAATATTGCGAATATCGCGGATATTTGCGACGGGATTCATATCCATGAGGACGCCTTGAAAATCGTGCGGGAACAGATTCCCGATGA
>CAJOFP010000263.1 GCA_905233795.1 uncultured Oscillibacter sp.
GGGCTGATTCATAACCTTTTTTATATATACTTTTTTCTTTTTCATTTTCAAAAGGATAGTTTCAGACCCCACCAAACCCACCCCAGTGACCGCTTAGATGACGGAACCACGGTCTAAACGCAGACCGTAGTAGACGGGTTTTCCGTGAATTTTTACTTTTTTAAAGCCCTCCGAGACCATCGCCGCCGAGAAATCGTTCTCACGACGAACATATTCCCCCAAATCCATCGCCCATGATTTGTATTCCAGATACAAGTCTCTGGCTCCCTCGCGGATTCCGGGTTCCCGCACACAGCGTTCGTCTATGAAATTGTTCAGCCAGTCCTCTTTCTGACGGTATTCCTCCGTGGCTTCCGCCACCGCGTCCGGAACATCCAGCTTAAAATCGTTCCGGATAAAATTGACCGCGCCCTCAATCGCCCATGAGAGAATCGCGCCTCCCGCTTCTTTCGCCAGAACTTCCCCATAATTCTGTACGCCGTCTCTCTCCGAAATGACCGCCTGAAAAGGAACAACGGTCAATCGACGCCATGTCCCGGCGTCCGTGGAACCGACGCGGGGAAGATGATTCGTAAACAACACAAGAGTGTGGGACTGCCTCACGCTCTCCGGCTGTTTGAACTTTTCCTCCACGTTCAGTCTGTCCGTGGCGCATACTTGCTTTAACGTCGCTTCGGACAGTCTCTGGTATTCTTCCAGTTCCCCGGTTATCACCAGCCGTTTCCCCCGCAACGTCGCAAGAGCCGCTCCTTTGTTGCTCCGATCCGTGGTCAGCGTCCGGATGTCAATGCTTCCGGTATAACTCCCCAGAACGTCCCCAAGAGCGTTAAAAAACGTGCTTTTTCCGTTTCTGCCGCCGCCATGAGCGATAATGATTCCCTCATGATAAACCGCGCCGATCAAAGCCATTCCCGCCACAAGCTGGAGAAATCCCTGTACGCCGCCGTCTCCGCAAGTGACAGTACGGAGAAACTCCAGCCACATTTCCGCGCCCCTTTCTCCCGGACCGGCGTTTGTAATCCGGCTGCAATACGCCTCCCGCTCATGAGGTCTGATCCGTCCGCTTCTCAGATCGACAATTCCTGTCGGCGTATTCAGATCAAAGGGATTCGCGTCCAGCCTGTCCGCCTTGAGAACAAAAGACGGTCTGGACAGTTCCACCATGTTTTTTAATTGCCTCGCAGACCGGAGATTCCTCGCGTGTCGGAGAAAAACAGCGGCGTCTTTTACCTCTTTTTCAGCGGCTTTGGCGTTCTCCCCGTTCGCCGCGCCGCCGTCCCGCGCAATTTTCACCTGTTCTTCCGTCATCTTCATCGCGGCGGTTTTGTACGCCGTCTCCGCCTCTTCCAGCATACGGTCGGACAGGTCGATTGCCATAGAGATCGGTCTGTGTTCGCTTCGTTCCCATTTTCGACCATTCCACCAGAGCCATCCCAGAGCGTCCACATAGATTAAGTCTTTCCGGTATTCCCGGCTGAACGCTTTCGCGTTGCCGACATCGGAGAAGTCCGGAGGCCGCAAAGAGAGGCGGACTTCCCCTCGCGTCCCGCCGCTCAACCGGTTCGACCGCTTTCCGCGTTCAACCGCCGGAGCAGTTCCGGGACGTTGATATAATAAGTGGGGCCGCTCCGGACGTGGGGAATCGTCCCGGTTTTGCACCCTTTGCGCAGATAATACTGGCTCAATCCAGTAGTCTTGCACGCTTCGGGGATTTTCTGAAACGGCTTCTGAGTGAACTCTGATTTTTGCTGACAAACAGCGTCGCCCTTGGGCATAAATAAAATCCTCCTTTGATTTTCGATTTGAGCCGACGGAAAAAATCTTCCCTTGCGGACTGTGGGGGAATTTTTTCGCGTGACTCTTTTATTTTTTCGCTGTTTGAGCCAATAAAATTTGTTTTTACCTGTTGCAATTCGCGGCCGGTTATGGTATACTCAGATTTAACCTGAGCTATATTCATAATAAATTATATATTCTGAGATGTCAAGTGAAAAATTCAGAAATCTGAAATTTCAGAGAATTGTCAAAATTTTCAAGGGGGAACTATATGTCTTTTTATGAAAATTTCATAAAATTATGTCGGCTGAGAGGGAAGGCTCCTACCACGGTGGCGGAGGAAGTGGGTCTGAATAATTCCAGCGTCACCTACTGGAAACGGGGTTCCACGCCGAAAGGAAAAACGCTCCGGAAGCTGGCGGACTATTTTGACGTCGCTATTGATGCTCTGCTTGGCGATAACGACGAGATTTACGCTATGCCCTCGCATACCGATATATTGACGCGTCCGATTCCCAAGCGGGAAGTCATTACCTACGCCGAAAATCTGAAAATTGAACAAATCCATATTGACCGGCATAAAAAAATCACCATAACCTATGATACGGGCGATCACGGTCTGCCCGCTGAGGATTTTCTGCGCCTTGCGAATCTGGCGGATCAGGTAAACGAACAATACGGATTTTCCGTCGATGATGTAATCGATCTGGTGGAAGCGGCGGCCAAGATTTTAAAAAAATCAGAAGAAAACAGAACCGGTCGGAAAGATCGTTTCCGTAAGGGCGATTCTTAAGGAAAGGGGAAACATATGGCATCTATACGAGAATTGACCACAAAAGACGGGCGCGTTTTTTACGAGATTACCGTTTCACGCGGTCGCAATAAAGCCCGTCTGACAAAACGCTGGTATCCCCCGGACGGCTGGGGAAAACGGGCGATTAAACGTGAATTGACGGCTGTGGCGGCGGAGTTCGAGCGTCAGAGCGACGCCGGGGAAATCGGGAGCCGCGCCGAACAGAAAGAAAAA
>CAJOFP010000264.1:0-1550 GCA_905233795.1 uncultured Oscillibacter sp.
CATAATATGATATAAATCCGGGTCTAACGGCTCGCCGTAAAGCTCTTGATAATATGCGGGATATTGTTCCAGCGCTTCCGTATTGGGCGACGCGTAGCCGATATAATCCATATTCGCCAGATTGCATTCCGTGGACGCTATAAAATTAATCCACTGTTCCGCTTCTTCCATGTGCGGCGCGTCTTTCAGAACACACATCGCGTCCACAAACCAGTTGGCGCCCTCTTCAGGGATAATATATACTAAATCCTCGTTGTTATTCAGCATGGATAAATAATCCCCGGCGTAATACGACGCCACAGCCGCGTTGCCGCCCTCCATCGTTTGATATATCTCATCCATGACTTTGCCCTGAAATACGCCTCTTGACGCCGCGTCGGATATTAAATGATACGCCTCCCGGATTTCGCTTTCATCCGTCGTATTAATCGAATAGCCCAGAGCCAATAACGCTTCAGCCAACGCGTCACGGGAGTTATTAATTAATAACACGCTTCCGGCGTTTTGATCGCTATATAAATCATTCCAGCTGGTTATATCGCCTTTCACCAGTTTTTGATTATATATAATCCCCAGCGTTCCCCATGTATACGGAACTGTATATAAATTTTCCGGGTCATAGCTTAAATGTTTAAATCTCGCGTCTATCAAATCAAAATTCGGGATATTATCATAATTTAATTCCGCCAGCATATCTTCTTCAATTAATTGCGCGATCATATAATCTGACGGGACTATTACGTCATAATCCGCGCCGCCGGATTTTAACAGCGAATATAACGTCTCGTTGCTCTCGGCGGTCTGATAATTCACCCGGATTCCCGTTTCCGCCTCAAATTGGTCTATCAAATCCGTGTCGATATACTCGCCCCAGCTGCATATATTGACGACGGGTCGGGAATGCGTCTCATGCGCTAAAAACGCTATAATCCAGACAAAGCCAATCGATAAAATCACAGCCGCGCCCCGATACGTCCAGCGGCCTACAGGCGTCTGATTGAATCGCCGGAAAATCTCAAACGGGTCTTTTTTCGCGTAATTTATATCTTTTTGCCGCCGTTCCTGTATGATTTCACGCGTATTAAAAACAATCAAAAGCAATAACACGGATAAAAATAACAGCGTCGATACGGCGTTGATCTCCGGCGTGACGCGCCGTTTCGTCATGCCATAGATCGTCATGGCAAGCGTGGAAGTGGACGAACCCGCCGTAAAATAAGAAATCACAAAATCGTCAATCGACATTGTAAAGGCGATTAAAGCCCCGGAGATAATCCCCGGCTGAATTTCCGGGAGTATCACTTTCCAGAACGCCTGAATCCAAGTACAGCCCAAATCCTGCGCGGCGTCTATTAAATTTTTATCCATTTGACGTAATTTCGGCGCGACGTTTAAAATTACATACGGGATATTAAACGCGATATGCGCCAATAACAGCGTCGGGAATCCAAGCGTCAGACGCGTGGGAAAATTGAAATTTGCATTTAAATTATTTAAATTTCTTGCGAAATTCGCCCATAATTGAAAAAACGCGACGAAAAACAAACATA
>CAJOFP010000264.1:1615-4408 GCA_905233795.1 uncultured Oscillibacter sp.
ACGGTCGCCAAGAGCGAGACCAACAGCGTCATATATACGCTTTCAATAATAATCCGATTCTGAAATAAAGAGTGATACCAGCGGAGAGAAAAGCCTTTCCAGACCGCGCCGCTGTCCCCGGCGTTAAACGAAAATATAATTAATAATATAATCGGCGCGTATAAGAACAAAAACGCCAGCGCGATGAAAAATCTTCCGCCTTTTCGACTTTGCGTCAAATTCATGACAAAATCCCCCTTTCAGGCTATATTCGCTATATTCACGCGATTTTCACAGCATGACGGCTTGTTCCTCGCCCTCTCCAAAGTGATTCATGAGAATCATACAGAGAATGACGATCAACATCATGACCATAGAAATCGCCGCGCCCAAATGGGGATTATAAGCCCCGCCGACAAATTGTTGTTCTATCAAATCGCCCAACATCATACGCGTTCCGCCGCCGAGTAATCTTGAAATCGCAAATGTCGAGACCGACGGCACAAATACCATCGTGATTCCGGATAAAACCCCCGGAAGCGATAACGGCAAAATCACTTTGCGAAATACTAAACCTGAATCCGCGCCCAAGTCCCGCGCCGCTTCTATCAGGCTATTATCTATTTTAATCAAGACAGAATAAATCGGCAGAATCATGAACGGCAGATAATTATACACCATGCCGAGAACCACCGCGCCCGACGTGCGCAACATGCGAAAATATTCGATTTCTTGTCCCGTGAATTTATTCCAGAGCGCGAAAACGCCGATCAATTTTAAAAATTGATTTAATAAACCGTTATTTTCTAAAATCGACATCCAAGAATACGTCCGCAATAAAAAATTCATCCACATGGGGAGCATAATCATCGCCATCGCCACGCGCTGAAATCCCGCGCCCTCCTGCGCCATGAAATACGACACGGGATAGCCAATCAGCAAGCAAACAAGCGTGGCGATTAACGCCAGTTCAAACGAACGGAAAAACACGGACGAATAAGTCCCCATATCCGCGAAATTTTCCAACGCCGGCGCGAAATCCGAATTTGTGAACGCGTATACGGCCATCATGACAATGGGAATCACGACAAATAACGCCATCCAGAGCACATACGGATACGCGAACCATGACAGACGCGACGCCCGTTTATTTTTATTTATATTATTATTAATATTATTATTATTATTTTTATTATTTTCAAGCATTGTCCGAACCCTCCGCGTCGAGTTCGTCGTATTCGTCCGAGAAAGACGAGTAATCGCCGAACATACCGGAATATTCGCTTTTTTTCATCACATGAATGCCGTCCGGGTCGATTTTAATCCCGATTTTCGCGCCGACCGGGGAATGATCCGTGGTCTGAATCAGCCATTTAAAGCCCTTGAAATCCACTATAATATCATATTGCATTCCCTTGAACGTCACATTTGTGACTGTCCCGATTAACTGTCCCTGTTCCACCGGGACTATATCTATATCTTCAGGTCTGATTACAACGTCAACCGGCTCGTTTTCGCCAAATCCGGCGTCCAAACAGGCGAACTCGCGCCCGTATAATTTCACAACCCGATCCCGAACCATAATGCCGTCTATAATATTCGATTCGCCGATAAAATCCGCCACAAACGCGTTTTTCGGCTCGTTATATATATCTTCCGGCGTCCCGATCTGCTGAATGCCGCCCTTGTCCATCACGACAATCGTATCCGACATCGTCAGCGCCTCTTCCTGATCGTGCGTGACGAATATAAACGTAATGCCGACCTGTCTTTGAATGCGCCGCAATTCGTTCTGCATATCTTTACGCAATTTCAAATCCAGCGCGCCAAGAGGCTCATCCAGTAATAATACTTTAGGCCGGTTCACCAAGGCGCGGGCAATCGCCACACGCTGCTGTTGTCCGCCGGACAACGCGTCCGGACGCCGATGTTCAAACCCGCGCAAGCTGACCGATTCCAACATCTCCATTACGCGCCGGTGAATTTCGTCTTCCGGCGTCTTACGCGTCCGCAATCCGAACGCGATATTTTCATATACGTCCAAATGCGGAAACAGCGCGTATTTCTGGAACACAGTATTAATTTCTCTCTTGTGCGGCGGAACGTCATTAATCCTCACGCCGTCGAATAACAAATCGCCCGACTGCGGCGTGACGAAGCCGCCGATAATGCGAAGCGTCGTCGTCTTGCCGCACCCGCTGGGACCCAACAGCGTGAGGAACTCCTTATCATTAATATAAAGATTGATATGATTTAACACAATCTCGCCGTCATACGCCATGGAAATATCCCGAAGGCGAATCAGCTCTTTGGACATGTATCCTCCCCCATTTCCGTAAAAAAATAAAATATGATAAAATAAAAAATATAAAAATATCCGCGTCGGAAAATATCCCGAAAATATTTTTAAAATATTTTAAAATATAAATTAAAATATAAAAAAATATTTAAAAAATATCGTCCGGTTTTCCGGCGCGTATTGCGCGTATCATATCGAAAGCGCTCCCCGATGTCAAGAGGCGTCGAAAATTTTTTCAAGCCGACCCCATTTTTTTGTCGGCTTTTTCCGAATTATAAAACAGGAGGGTTCGTGGACGTGAAACCGGTTCGCGTCCCGAAGCGAATCCGCCTTGTATATAAATTTATATATAAAATCGGCATGTCGAGCGAAAATTTAAAAATTAAAAAAATTAAAAAATTTTAAATCGAAAGGGCATGAAATTCATGACGGATATAAAAAGAACTGTAGCCGCGCTTCTGGCGGCTTTGACGTTGACGGGCGTCGCGCCCGCGTTCGCCGCCGAAACCGAAACC
>CAJOFP010000265.1 GCA_905233795.1 uncultured Oscillibacter sp.
GACCGTGAAACGCTTTTCAAGAATCGCACGACGATTGAGCAATTTCGCTAAAATATCCGTGACGCTTTCGTTTTCTTTTTGAATCGAAACGGATTTTTTGCTGTTGATAATATCATAGCTGATTGAAGTGATAACGCCCGTAAACGCCTCGTTATTCGGCGTCGCGCTGACGGTTGCGAAATCGCCGAGTTCGGCTTTTACAAGCGACGAATTGAATAAAGACAGATCAACCGCCTCACAGGAATATCCGGCGTTGGACGGCGCGGCGATTTTCAGATTGCGGGCGATTCTGATTAATTCCGCGTAATCGCTCACGCCCTCCAATCGTATCGCGTCCTGTTTGACAATCGTGCCAATCGCCGGAAATTCGGAGTGTCCGTCGAAAATATAATTGGATTTCACATATTGCGCTATCGCCGGGACAAGCTCGTAATTTTCATCGTTATTCGCGTTTTGATAAGACGAATAGACCGCCGCGATTCCGTTTTCGCCTTTCGCGTAACCGGGAGACGACGCGTTATTCACGACTTTGGGCAAAATATCCGGCGCGCCAAGATAGTTTACAAGCGACGCCGGATTTAAAGATTGTAATTCGTTCAGCCATTCAACATCCGGGAACAGTTCAGACGGGACTTCAACGCTTTCAGGATTCGCGCCCGCCAAGGATTGCAAGTCGGACAGCGCGTCCGTAATCGTCGAATACGCGTGACCCGTGAATTTCGCAAGCGTCGAGATTTCCGCGTAACGGATCGGGTGGACGGTTTCTTCCTCGTCGTCAACCCACGCGCTTCCGTCCCATTTCTTGGACGTATTGACTTTGTATAAAACGGGTCCGAAAGGCTTATTTTCCGTTGACCACGCGATTTTACTTTCTTCCTCGTCATCCGTACTGTTTGCCTTTTCACGGACTTTCAGCACGTCCACGGAATCGGCTTCATATAAAGCCACAGTAAAGCCGTCGCCTTTGATTTCGGTTTTTAAATCAATTAAATTCTCGCCGTAATTGACCTGAAAGACGTTGCCGACGCTTCCCGACGGTCTCGCGTTGGCGTAGCCGTAATGAATCACCGGGACTTTCGCGCCGATATGAGAACGCAGATAATTTGCGATATACGGCTTTTTCTCAATCGTCACGCCGCCTATTGTGATTGTCTCCGTCTCATCGTGCCAAATATCGCCGCTTTCGACGCTGTAATCGCTTTGAAGCGTCTCCATTTTGACGTAATAATGCCCCGCGTCGGAATCGGACGAACGGTTCAAATCTTTGAGTATGGACAGAATCGGGGTCACTCCGTCGCAATCGTACTCGCCAATTATAACAGAATCCGTTTCCCGACTCGCGCTCACGACATCGGACGCGAACAATACGCGTCTGAAATCGGAGACAATCAGATTGTATTGATTGACCAGAATCGCCGCGACCGTTCTGAACGGGAGATTGCGGAACGTCTGTTTCGGCGGGCAGTAATAATTCGTGACATCCGTCATGCCCGACGCTTCCAGAGAAGTTTCGCCGGACAGAGCTTTCGTAACCCGTGTGACTTCGCCTTTCCAGATTAGAATATCATTCTCAAAAATATAGATTCCCGTACGATATGGAATAATCGCGTCTCTCATGGGATGGTCGGGCGGAACGGAGGCGGAAAAACTGTCGCCGGAGAAAGCGCGGGTCAGTTTCGCGGATATAACCCGGACTTCCAGCTTGTTTAAACTCTCCAATTCTTCCGCCGGGGTAAATTCGCGTTTTCCGTCTTCCGTGTCCCGTTCCGGCACCAGCCACGGCGTATGGTCGAAAATCGTGTTTTGGTATTTTGAAAAATCAGCCGGGAAGTCCCGCGAATCCGGCGATAACATTTGACGTTCGCCGATATAAGCCTGTTTTTTCGCGTCGCTTTCCATACCGGCTTTCGTCACCACGCCGAGAAGCTGAAAATCGTCGTTGCCCGGATCGTTTAATTTAATCGTATAAATGCTCATAAGCCGACACGCCCCGCGTTTTCGTTTGTTGGATCGTATTGGGAATAGCGATAGGGAAGCAGGTCATAATTTAACGTCACAATCGAGTGAGACCTGTCCGGCGAAATCGACGAAACCCAGACGCGCCCCATATAAAACGGTATGGATTCCAGCCGTCCGTATGCGTATGCGTCGTCGTTCAAATATACGGACGTTTTCTGTCCGTAAATTCGCTCTGACAAGTCCCGCCAAAATTTTTGCAGTTCAAAACGCAATCCGCCGGTCAACGGGTCTTGCGATAACAATCTTTTTGTGTGTTCATCGTCCCACAATCGTTCGTGATTGATATAAAATTTCCAGTTTCCCTTTCTATTCCCGTAGTGAATGCGATAATCAAGAGATTCCGTAATATCCAGTTCGCCGTCTCTGCCGGGGATTTCAAACGAGTTTCTGACGGGAACGGGCGGAACGACTGTCGGCGGTTCGTCGGGAATCATACGCCAGTCGTTCCATGTGTTGTACTCCCCGATTGTAATAGAATGATAACCGTATTGTTCATACTGTTGAGAGAGCGTCATAAATTTATCTCCCTCCCCGATAGGCTGTCATGAATTGTCTGCCGAATCTGTCGTTGAGTTCCGGCGCGATTTCGCCGACCAGCGTTTCTTTGTCCAGATACACTTTCAAAGCCTGAATATTATTGCCGAGAGCGTTGATTTCAGACCGTAACGCGTCCAGACGTTCCTCAATGCCGGAATTGTCAATCACAATCCGCGTTTCTTGTTCATTTTGATTTGGCGCGGGATTTGGATAGGACGCCGTGAAACCAATGGAAGACGGGACGGATAACAGGGTCAAGTGAGAACGCGTCGTCAACGGATTGGGAAAGTTCAGCCAGCGGGTCTTTTAATCCGTCAATACTCGCCTCGCCGATTCCTCTCGCGGTCGTATACGATTTTCTCTCGTATCCTGTCATGCCGCCGACAAAGCCCTCTCCCAACGCCGCGCCCGCGAAATTCGCCAGACGTGACGGGGAATGCGCGTCGATAGCGTTCATCAGTTCCGTAATCGCCGTATCGCCCAGATTTTCCGCGCCTGTGGAGATTAAACTTTCCGACGACATCATACCGTTGAAAAATCCCTGCGGTACGCTTTCCCCGGCGTCGAAACTGTACGCTCCGAGCGTCTCAAAAGAGGATTTTATGCCCGGCGTCGTTCCGGCTAAAATAATATCGCCGATTTCCTGACCGGCGAATCCGGCGTCTGTTTTGAAATTGTCCAGACCGTCGGTCAACGCGTCGCCGTAACTGTCCGCCGCGTCTGTCCCCTCGTTATCCATGCTTTGCGTATTCTCATGAATCGTTTGGGGAATCTCTTTCGCGCTCGCGGCGATGTCTTTATTTTTCTCCGACAATCGTTTCAGGAACGCTTCGGAATAGCTTTCCGCGCCGTTCGCGCCGTCGGCGGCGAGATCGACGCCGTTCACCGAATCGTTCAGACCGTCTTCCAGTTCCCTCATTTTACGTTCCGTTGCGCGATTGAGACGCCGCGTGTCAATTACGTCGTCCCAGTATGAGTTCATGTTATCGCGCAAGCCCCGGATAGCGTCTCCACATGAACGTCCGACGCCGGGTATGAGGGACACTAAATCCTGAATCTCTAAAAGCAACATATCTATCGCTCTTACGAACAGTTTCCAAATCCAATCCCAAAGCGCGGGCAGAAGCTCGTCAAGCAGAACATCCCAAAACTTATCCATGAAGTTTATAAAAGCCACGACCAT
>CAJOFP010000266.1 GCA_905233795.1 uncultured Oscillibacter sp.
TTGATTTTATTTATAAATTTATATAAATTTACGCGAATCAAGCGTTAAAATTATTTATTTAATAAATCGTCTTGTCTTGCAACGCGCTGTATTCCTGAAATAATTTTAAACACGCCGGACGATCCAATTCCTGAGAAAAATTATATTTTTGATTATAAAATTCCTGATCCCGGAAGCCGATTTTATCCGTATCGGCAATCGAACAGCCGTAATAAATTTTTCTGATATTCGCCCAGAGAATCGCGCCGAAACACATGGGACACGGCGCCGCGGTCGTATAGAGTTCACAGCCGCTTAAATCATGCGTATTGAGCGCTTTACAGGCCGCGTGGATCGCCATAATCTCCCCGTGACAGGTGGGGTCTTTGCGCTTTAACACTTCGTTATGGCCTTTGCCGATGACAACGCCGTTTTTTACGATTACCGCTCCGAACGGTCCGCCGTGACCCGCGTAAATGCCGGTTTCCGCCTCTTGAATCGCCAATCTCATATGCGGATTTATAATATTTTCCATTTCTATATCCGCCATAATATCTCACATCCTCAAGGAAATTTTCATTTTATTTTAATTACTTGATTGATATTAATATATTATATAATTATTATATCATACTCTAAATATATAATATATATAAATTGTTGACAGATTTTTATTTCTCGATGGCATTCAAAAATAATTTCTTGACAGGTTGAATTTTATATGATATACTAAAATTTACATTCCGCACGGCGCGCCGACTTTTCGCCCGTGCGGCGCGGTCTTGTCTTGCGTAAAAATCGCGTAATTTTTGAATTTTCGTGAAAATCGCGTGATTTCGCGTATAAATATAAATAACAGGGCCGGGCCGTTGGCGAACAGGTGGAAGCCGCCGGAGGTAATAACGAAACGGAGGAAATATTTATGGCAAGCAGTGTCGTATCCATGAAATCTTTACTGGAAGCGGGCGTCCATTTCGGACATCAGACGCGCCGCTGGAATCCCAAAATGGCGCCGTATATTTATACGGAACGCAACGGCATTTATATCGTTGATTTGCAGAAAACCGTTCGGAAACTCGAAGAGGCTTATAAATTCGTGCGTGATTTGTCCGAAAGCGGCCAATCGCTGTTGTTCGTCGGCACGAAGAAACAGGCTCAAGAAGCGATCCGGGAAGAAGCGCTCCGTTGCGGGCAATATTACGTCAACGCCCGTTGGCTCGGCGGCATGATGACGAATTTCAAGACCATGCGCACCCGCGTGGATCGTTTGAATCAACTCAACCGTATGCGCGAAGACGGGACGTTTGATATGCTGCCCAAAAAAGAAGTCATGAAACACTTGGGCGAAATCGCCAAACTTGAAAAATATCTGGGCGGCGTGAAAGATATGAAAGTATTGCCCGGCGCGCTGTTTATTATCGACACCCGCAAAGAGCGCAACGCGATTGCCGAGGCGCATAAATTAAATATTCCCGTCGTCGCTATCGCCGACACGAACTGTGACCCGGATGAGATTGATTATGTCATTCCGGGCAACGACGACGCGATTCGCGCTATTAAATTAATTTCGTCGATTATGGCGAACGCGGTTCTCGAAGGCCGTCAGGGCGAACAGATGGAAGAGCCGGAAGCGCCTGTTGAGACTGTTGAGACCGAAAGCGAACCGGAAGAAGTTCCCGTCGAATATTAATAAATATTAATAAAATATTATAAATTATAAATAATATAATTATAATTGAAAATATATGAAAAAATCATGAAAAAACGGATTGAGTTTTTTATAATATTTACGCTTTTCTGCGCGTTATGCCTGATATGTCTTGTCGGTTGCGGCGGCGGAAACGCGGCGTCGATGTCCGGGGCGGCGCGGGATTTGAATAATACGGGAAATAATCTTGAAAATCAGGGTCAGACGCAAGATAAAAATCAAGACAAAAATCAAGAAATTGAAATTCAGGAAATGTCCGGGATTCAATTATCGCCGACGTTAAGTCCGACGCCGTCGCCGTCGCCAAGCCCGACGCCGGACCCGGTTCTTGAAATATTGTCTAACATGACGCTGGCGGAAAAAGTCGGACAGCTTTTTTTGATCCGTCCTGAGCAGATTAACCCGTATGAAAGCGCGAGATTAAAAACGGCGCGTTCTGTAATGGATAACGCGGCGGATAACAGCGGCGCGAATACGACGGAACTGACAAACGCTATGCGCGGAATGCTGGATCGTTATCCGGTCGGGGGATTTATTTTATTCGCCAAGAATATTACTTCCCCGGAACAGGTTATAAAATTCAATCAGGATTTGAAACAGGCCTGTAAAATCACGCCGTTTCTGGCGATTGACGAAGAGGGCGGACGCGTGGCGAGAATCGCCAATCACGCCGGATTTGAAGTGAAAAAATATAAAAGTATGTACTCTATCGGCGCGACGGGCGATTTTTCAAAAGCGTATGAGGCCGGGGATACGATTGGCGGATATTTAAATCAATATGGATTTAATTTAGATTTCGCGCCCGACGCGGATTTGACGACAAATCCCAATTCCAACAGTTCAGGCATTGGGGATCGTTCGTTCGGCGGCGATCCGGAATTGGTTTCTGAGATGGTCAGGAATTTTATATCCGGTCTGCACAATCACGGCGTATTGGCGACGCTGAAACATTTTCCGGGTCACGGCGACACGTCAAGCGATACGCATAACGGCTATGTGGCGGTCAGAAAATCATGGGATGAGTTATTAAACCGGGAATTAAAGCCGTTTATCAATAATTTTGATATGACAGATATGATTATGGTTTCCCATGTCACGGCTGTTCATGGGAATTGTTGACCGGAAAATTAAGAAATGAACTGGGCTATCAGGGTTTATTAATCACGGACGCTTTAGAGATGGGCGCGATTACGGAAAATTATACCCCGGCGGAAGCGGCTGTGATGGCGTTGGAAGCGGGCAATGATATAATTTTAATCCCGCAGGATTATCCGGCGGCGTTTGACGGGATTTTAGCCGCCGTCTGGACGGGCAGAATCCCGGAATCGCGGATTGACGCGAGCGTCAAGCGGATTCTCACGGCGAAATTAAATTTACAAAACGCCGGATAATAAAACGCGAATAAAAAGCGGGATAAAATTAAAATAAAATAATATTAAAATAATATATAAATTGGAGGAATGAAGTATGGCTGCTTTTACGGCGGCGGATGTCAAGACCCTGCGCGAGATGACCGGCGTGGGCATGATGGATTGTAAGAAAGCGCTGTCGGCGTCCGACGGCGATATGGATAAAGCGGTGGAATGGCTGCGCGAAAAGGGCATGGCGGCGGCGGCCAAGAAAGCCGGACGGATCGCGGCTGAAGGCATGGCTTACGCGTGCGTGATTGACGGCGTGGGCGTCGTGACGGAAGTCAACGCCGAAACGGATTTTGTCGGCAAAAATGAAAAATTCGTGGATTTCGTAAAAGGCGTGGCGGCGGTCGTGGCGAAAGAGAATCCGGCGGATTTAGACGCGCTGATGGCTTGCAAATATGGTGATAATAATCAGACGGTTTTAGAGCGTCAACAAGAGATGGTGCAGGTAATCGGCGAGAATATCAAAGTCCGGCGCTTTGAAAGATTTGAGGGCGGCGTTTCGGTCGCGTATGTACACGCGGGCGGCAAAATCGGCGTGTTAGTCAATCTGGAAAGCGATTTGCCGTCTGACAAAATCGAACAGGCCGGAAAAGATGTCGCCATGCAGATCGCGGCGTTAAATCCCCGTTTCTGGGATAAATCGCAGGTTTCTGAAGAAGTTTTAGCTGAAGAAAAGAAAATCATGCTCGCCCAAATGGACAATGATCCCAAAATGGCGAATAAGCCCGCGCAGGTGAAAGAAAAAATCGTCGGCGGCAAGATGAATAAATTTTATGCTGAGAACTGCCTGTTACAGCAGGAATTTGTCCGTAAAGACGTGTTTGACGGTACTGTAGAAGCGTATCTGGCGTCCGCGGCGAAGTCTCTGGGCGGCGAAATTAAATTTAAAAACGCCGTGCGATTTGAAAAAGGCGAAGGAATCGAGAAGAAACAGGAGAATTTCGCGGCTGAAATCGCGTCTCTTGTGAAAGGCAATTAATATAATAATATAAAATCCGGCGCGATTTGGCTTGAATCGGGCCGGATTTAAATCAAATTAAATAAATTTTAACATACGGAGGCATTTTTGATATGAACAAAAGAAATCCGGGCATTATTTTTCTGTTTTGCGCGTTGGCGGCGCTGTCGGTTATCGTGACGGCGGCGGCGGAGAATGACGCGATTTCCGTTACAGGCGCCGCGGTGAATCACTGGAATTTATTGCATTTGACAGGGAAATACACAACTGTGGAATATCTGGAGAAAATTGCTGATATGATTCCATGTACCGT